>NZ_FOXR01000032.1:0-23833 GCF_900115765.1 Caldicoprobacter faecalis
AATTATCTCTGTAATATTTTTTAAAACCCATAGTTGACATTTTTACTGAATAAAATTATCCTTTTTGAGGTGACATTTTCACAGACTATTGACATAGGTAAAAAATCTCAATTGTTGTTATTCTATGATAATATCATGCCCTCTTTCTGGCCAAAGGGGTTTGATGGAGTTTTATTTGGAAGAAGAGTTGATCAACTCAATAAGCTGGGTAGGTTCTACGAACATCCCTATCGGACCACCAAAATATTTCTCATTATCCCCGAAAAATATTTCAATTGGATCTGAAACTCTATCCAAGGGAATAAATAACCTGCAATATTCTCTGTTTATTTCTCTTCCCCAATCTTCATAATGGAATTTATAAGTATCAGAATATATGAATTCCAATGCCAATACCTCTTTTGCCTGTTTTTCGTTATATTCATCCATGGCGGTTTTAGTCATACCTATACGCTGTACGTCTGCAAACATTTGATTCAATAACTGGATTATCTGATGGTAAAGCTGGTCCTCTTTGTCGATCTCCTCTTTATTCCCGTGATTGTAGACGATGATCTTATCTGGCAATTTGTAATATTTACCAAATAGATCGGCACTTTCTTCTTCTTTTGATGAACATCCAGAGACTAGGCTAATCATCAATAGCAAAATTATGAGGCATTCCACCCTTTGTCGGGCACACATATCCAAATCCCTCCTACATTTTTCCTATTCACTCACACAAAGATTATTACAGCTGTCACACAGCTTAACTTGAAATCTTTCCCCATCCATTCCTTCACCAACATTTACTTATATTCTGGTTTTATTTATTCTGTCCCATAAAATAAACCTCGCCGGTTATAGCATCAATTTTGAAATGAAAACTCTTATCATATAAATCGTTGTTTGATTCGCCCAACCTTGCTTTTATACCTTCTATTTTTACATCCCAAATCAGCTTTCCTTTCCAAACATCCAGGCACGCTTCAACTTGATGTTCCTCTTTCTTATCGTAATTGACAAGTACCTCTTTAGATTCCTGCAATAAGTTCTTGTATGCAACAGCAATAGCTTCTTCTTTCGTTAATTTAGGCTCTTGAGCGGCAACTTCAGGATATGACTCATCAATAATACATACGAATGTCACATCTCCCGTTGTAGAAATAGAAACAGATGTACGTCCGCCGGTTCTACGTCCATTGCTATCTCTTTCAATTATTAAGACTGAAAAGGCTCTCTCAATTTCTCCCGGTAATTGTTCTATCTTAACTTCCGCATTTTCTAAGGAGTGGTTTTTAGAAGTGTTTTATTTAATGTTGCTTGCTCATTATAGCCCTTATGGCTTCTACTCAGTATTGTCTATATAATAAAATGCACATTTTCAAAGCTCTCCGATGGGTTTGATTGCTCAGATCTTTGCTGGTTCTTATATCTTATATATATTATACTCTGGACATGAATGTGCCCAAGGGTACCACCCCCTCATCTATCGTGACGTCCTCCCCTTAATAAATTGAAGGGGATTTACTGTTCTCTTGCGTTCCCCAATTTCTCTAATTTTACCCCTCACTTAAAATAAAGAAGGATTCAGCACCTCCTTTTATTTTAAGAGATGCCGAATCCTTAGTCTAAGAAATCCTTGAGCTTCTTGCTTCTGCTGGGGTGCCTTAGCTTCCTCAAGGCCTTGGCTTCAATCTGGCGGATCCTCTCCCTCGTGACGTTGAACTCCCTTCCCACTTCTTCCAAAGTGCGCGCCCTGCCGTCATCCAGGCCAAACCGCAGCCTTAAGACCTTTTCTTCCCTCGGCGTTAAAGTATCAAGCACCTCCATGAGCTGCTCCTTGAGCAAGTTATAGGCCGCTGCCTCCGCAGGAGCCGGGGCATCCTCGTCGGGTATGAAGTCTCCCAGATGGCTATCTTCCTCTTCCCCTATCGGAGTTTCAAGCGAAATGGGCTCCTGAGCTATTTTCAGAATTTCCCTCACCTTTTCCTCTGAGATGTCCATCTCCCGGGCAATCTCTTCAGGCTGAGGTTCACGACCGTACTCCTGAAGCAGTTGGCGAGAAACCCTGATGAGCTTATTGATGGTTTCTACCATGTGCACTGGAATTCTTATGGTCCTGGCCTGGTCGGCTATAGCCCTGGTTATGGCCTGTCGGATCCACCAGGTAGCGTAGGTGCTGAACTTATAACCCTTCCTGTAGTCAAACTTCTCTACCGCCTTTATGAGGCCCAGGTTGCCTTCCTGTATAAGGTCCAGGAACAGCATACCCCGCCCCACATATCGCTTGGCAATGCTAACCACCAAGCGGAGATTGGCCTCTATGAGCCTTCTCTTTGCCTCTTCATCGCCCTGCTCCATCCTCTTGGCAAGCTCTATCTCCTCCTCTGCAGTAAGCAGAGGCACCTTTCCTATCTCTTTAAGGTACATCCTCACGGGGTCATCTATGCTAACGCCTTCAGGAAGGCTAAGGTCCAGGTCTTCTTCAGGATTTATGTCTTCAGGTACTGCATCTTCGTCAAGTACATCTATACCCAGGGATTCGAGAGTATCGTATATCTTTTCGATCTGCTCAGGGTCCAAGTCAACGTCTTCCAGCACATCCATGATCTCCTTATACGTCAAAACGCCCTTCTCCTTTCCCTTTTCAATCAGCTCTTTTATCTTTTTCAGCTTGTCATTTTTTTGCTTGTTTTCATCGTTTTTCATAATATCCCCTCCTTTCCGTGTCGATTTGCTCTGACCTTTTTGGTCAACACAGCCATCTCGCTCAGCAGAGCCTTATAGGAATCGGTCCCCTGTTTTCCTTCCTGTTCCATCTTCCTGATTAACCTTACTATCTCCTGCCTGCGCTTTTCTAAATGGCGATGCATTATCTCTTCTATACAATCCGAAATAAACTTATCAATATTATCGTACTCCATCGGTTGTTCAAATATTTCAACCATTTGCTGTATTTTATCCTGATCCTGTACACAGCTTAGAACCTGCGGAACGCTGACCTCCCTGCCTGACTCAAGGAGACTAACAACTATGCCATAAATTTGCCTGTTTATCGGCTCCTCAAAATGCTCTTCCTCAACCTTCCCTACTATTTTTTTGGCCAACCACTCGCTGCTGGCCATCAAGTTGACCAGATACCTCTCTGCCTTGATATGACCAGGCATGGACTCCCTGCCAGCAGCCATCTTGTCGACATACCTATTATTACCAACCAAATGCCTTTTTACACCTTCCTTTTGCGCCGAACCCTCCAGCTGGGCAATTTGCTGGTACAAAAGCCTGGAAGAAAAACCTGTCTGAGCCTCCAGGCGCTGTATATGGACATCCCTTTCAAGCAGGTTGGGCACCTGTATCAATATTCTAGCAGCTTCTGTGGCGTATCTTGCCCGTCCCTCGGGAGTATCCAGGTCATACTGGCTGCGCAACCTGTCCAGCTTGTAATCCACCAGAGACACAGCCTTGTCCATCAGCTTCTTAAAGAATTCGGCGCCGTATTTCCTCAAGACCTCATCAGGGTCCATGCCTTCGGGAAACAGAATCACCTTCACCCTTAGCCCTGCATCCTGGAGTATGTCAAGCCCCCTCAGAGTAGCCTTCTGTCCAGCGGCATCGCCATCATAAGCTATATACACCTGCTGGGTATACCGCCTTATAAGCTTTGCCTGCTGCTGCGTTAGCGACGTTCCCAGCGATGCCACCGCATTTTTGAAGCCAAACTGGTGGAGGGTTACCACATCCATATACCCCTCTGCTATGATCATGTGGTCCAGCGAAGAACCTGCCCTGATAAGGTTTAAACCAAACAGAGTGCTGCTCTTGTGAAAGACAGGGCTCTCGGGCGAATTTAAATATTTGGGAAGCGAATCATCAAGCACCCTCCCACCAAAACCCACCACCAGCCCCCTGGGCTTGATGATGGGGAAAATGACCCGGTTGCGAAAACGGTCGTAGGTCCTTCCCTTGCCGGACACCACTATACCTGACTGGATGAGAAGTTCCTCCTCAAATCCCAGGCCTAGCAAATGCTGCTTTGCGTTTTCCCAGCCCTCTGGCGCATAGCCTATACCGAATTTTCTGATGGTATTTAAGTCCACACCCCGGGATTTCAGGTAGGAAAGCGCTTGTCCTCCCTCAGGCGAAAACAGCATTCTGTGATAATATCTGGCAACCTCACGATTTATCTGATATATCCTCTCCCTCCTGCTTTTGGACCTTATAAACTCTTCCGCTTCTGTGGTCTGGGGTAATGCCATACCTGCTCTCTCTGCCAGAAACTTAACCGCTTCCACAAAGTCCAACTTTTCCATGGCCATTACAAACGTAAAGACATTGCCCCCTGCACCACATCCAAAGCAGTGGTAAAGCTGCTTTTCGGGATTGACGTGGAATGAGGGAGTTTTTTCAGCATGAAAAGGGCACAGCCCAAAAAAACCCTTCCCCTGGGGTTTTAAAAGCACATATTCGGAAATCACATCTACTATATCGTTTCTCTCCCTCACCTCATCAATCCACTCATCCGGGAGGAACGTTCCCATTCTTTCTTCACCTAACCCAAAATATATTCGACATAGCTCTTGATTTTCCTCTTTAAATTTTATAAAATTTTTTAAGGAGTTTTAAACCGTTCAAATAAAGTACATATATTCGACATTTAAACCAAAATTCCTTCTTTACTTTTTATTTTTTTGCCTTCAACCTGCAAAGGCATAGGCTCTATCTTTAGTATTCTCAGCTTTTGCCATGAATTTTATACGCCATCTTTAACATCCCGAGGGGATAAACAGGTTGTAAAACATCTTGAGGGCATAGCGATCAGTCATGCCGGCTATATAGTCGCACACCACCTGCTCCACGCCATATACCTCTAGATGTGAACGATACTCGGAGGGAAGAGCATCGGGGTGCTTCATAAAATAGTCATACAGGTTTTCAAGTACGTACCTGGCTTTCTCCTCCTGTTTTTTGGCCACAAAACCCATGTATACCTTTTCAAACATGAAAGACCTCAGCTTTTTTGTGGCCTGGCTTACCTCTTCGCTCATGCTTATTGACGGCCTGTCCATGCTGTTTTCAATTACATCCAGTATCATGGTGTTGATTCTCTCGCCATGGGTCCTGCCCAACACTTCAATGCAATCCTTCGGCAGGTCATCCATCGTGATGATGCCGGCCCTCAGCGCATCATCTATATCGTGGTTTATATATGCAATGCGGTCGCTTATCCTTACAACCTGCCCTTCAAGAGTGGCCGGCGGCTTGCTCGACATGGTGTGGTTTACAATTCCATCCCTTACCTCCCATGTGAGGTTGAGCCCCTCCTGCCCCTCCAGTACATCCACTACCCTGAGGCTGTGCAGGTTGTGCTTAAAGCCGGTGCTGGTCACGCTGTCCAGGAACCTTTCGCCTATATGGCCGAAGGGAGTATGCCCCAGGTCGTGCCCCAGCGCTATGGCCTCGGTAAGGTCTTCATTGAGCCTCAAAGCCCTAGAAATGGTCCGTGCAATCTGGGCCACTTCCAGGGTATGGGTAAGCCGCGTCCTGTAATGATCGCCTTCGGGCGCTATAAATACCTGGGTTTTGTGCTTCAACCGGCGGAAGGATTTACAGTGCAGTATCCTGTCGCGGTCTCGCTGAAACTCGGTACGTATCTGGCACTTCTCCAGTGGATACCGCCTTCCCCTGGTTCGACTGCTGAGACAAGCGTACGGTGAAAGAACCTTTTCTTCCAGCTCTTCAATCCGCTGCCTGATGATCATAAAGCCTCGACATCCTTCTCAAAAAATCAAAATTTTTATATCTCCTATATTATATATACCACATTTATACCCAATATCCTCCTTAAATTAACAATCAGAAGAAATTATTCGGTAGCCAGCATCCGTTAAAAGTAAACTTCGTTTTAGAATGCGGTGTTCCCTTATACGACGTTTTTCACCGAAATTCAACAAAAAAGCATGGGGATAAACCCCATGCTTTTTTGCTCTTTAATTTTCAGCCTTTACTTCTTCTCCTTCAGTTTTGCCTGTGCGGCGGCCAGTCGAGCAATGGGTACTCTGTAGGGCGAGCAGGAGACGTAGTCTAACCCTATGCGATGGCAGAACTCAACCGAGCTCGGGTCTCCGCCATGCTCACCGCATATACCCATCTTTATATCCGGCCTTGCAGATCTGCCCAGCTCAGCCGCCATCTTCATGAGCTTGCCCACGCCTACCTGGTCCAGCCTGGCAAACGGATCGCTCTCGAAGATGTTCTTGTTATAATACTCTTCCAGGAACTTGCCGGCATCGTCTCTTGAGAAGCCAAAGGTCATCTGCGTCAGGTCGTTGGTACCAAAGGAGAAAAACTCGGCTTCTTTTGCAATCTCGTCTGCAGTTAAAGCTGCTCTGGGTACCTCGATCATGGTTCCGACCTTATACTCAATCTTTACTCCTTTTTCCTTCATGACCTGCTCAGCCGTCCTGACCACTACATCCTTTACGTATTTGAACTCCTTGGCCTCGCCTACCAGAGGTATCATGATCTCTGGCAATATGGTATTGCCTTTCTCCTGCATGACTTCGATGGCAGCCTCCATAATGGCCCTGGTCTGCATCTCAGCTATTTCAGGGTATGTTACAGCCAGACGGCACCCACGATGGCCCAGCATCGGGTTGAACTCCTGCAGCTTCACCACGGTAGCCTTTAGCTCTTCAAAGGTGATGCCCATCTGCTCTGCCAGGGCACGGATATCTTCGTCGTCATGGGGCAGGAATTCATGCAGTGGCGGATCCAGCAACCTGATGGTTACCGGCTTGCCCTCCATTATCTCGTACAGGGCTTTGAAATCGCCCTTCTGCATGGGTAGCAGTTTTGCAAGGGCCTTTCTTCTCTCTTCCTCTGTCCTAGCAACGATCATCTCCCTCATAGCGGGAATCCTGTCTTCGGCGAAGAACATGTGCTCAGTACGGCACAGCCCAATTCCTTCGGCCCCCAGCTTCAATGCCTGAGCAGCATCTCTCGGAGTATCGGCATTAGCCCTTACTTTAAGGGTTCTCACCTGATCAGCCCATTCCATAAGGGTAGCAAAATCTCCCGTCAGAGAAGGCTCTTGAGTTGGCAGCGCCTCCCCATACACATAACCGGTATTTCCATCCAAAGAGATGTAATCACCCTCTTTGAACACCCTGTCACCAACGGTGAAATACTTGCCTTCTTCGTTGATCCTGATCTGTTCACATCCTGCTACGCAGCAGGTACCAATTCCGCGAGCCACTACAGCTGCATGGGAAGTCATTCCGCCGCGCGCTGTCAATATACCCTGGGCGGCATACATGCCCTCAATGTCTTCCGGCGAGGTCTCAGCCCTTACAAGTATGACCTTCTTGCCTTGTTTAGCTGCCTCCACAGCCTCCTCAGCGGTAAAGTATACCTGCCCTGTGGCGGCACCGGGCGAAGCGGGAAGCCCTTTTGCAATGGGTTTGGCTTTCTTTAGAGCCTCTGGGTCAAATGTGGGATGCAGCAGCGCGTCCAGCTGTTTGGGATCAATCCTAAGAATAGCCTCTTCCTTGGTGATGAGCCCTTCTGCCACCATGTCTACCGCTATCTTCAGGGCAGCCGCAGCCGTCCTCTTACCGCTGCGCGTCTGGAGCATGTACAGCTTGCCGCGCTCAATGGTGAACTCCATATCTTGCATGTCTCTGTAGTGTTTCTCCAGCTTTTCGGCGATTTCGACGAATTGATTGTAGATCTCGGGCATGGTCTCTCTCAGCTTATCGAGCGGCTCAGGTGTCCTGATACCGGCTACAACGTCTTCTCCCTGGGCATTCATCAAGAACTCGCCGTATATCTTCTTTTCACCGGTTGCCGGGTTCCTGGTGAAAGCAACCCCGGTTCCAGAGTCGTTACCCATGTTACCGAATACCATTGCTTGCACGTTCACAGCGGTACCCCAGTCGGATGGTATATCGTTCATGCGCCTGTAAACGATGGCCCTGGGGTTGTTCCAAGAACGGAATACCGCCTTCACGGCCTCCAGAAGCTGAACCTTTGGATCCTGCGGAAACTCCTCACCCATCTCCTGCTTGTACAGCTCTTTGAAGCGCTTGACGATCTCTTTGAGGTCCTCTGCTGTAAGCTCTACGTCGTGCTTGACTCCTTTTTTCTCCTTCACTTCGTCAAGTATCTTTTCAAACTTGTTCTTGTCTATGCCCATTACCACATCGGAAAACATCTGAATGAATCGCCTGTAGCTGTCATATGCAAACCTCTCGTTGTTGGTCTGCTTGGCCAACCCTTCCACGGCCACATCATTAAGCCCTAGGTTCAAAATGGTATCCATCATTCCAGGCATAGATACGCGGGCACCTGAACGAACCGAAACAAGGAAGGGGTTGTTTATGTCGCCAAATTTCTTGCCTACTATTTTCTCCACTTTTGCCATGGCCTCATATATCTGTTCCTCGATCTCAGGGGCTATCACTTGCCCGTCCTGATAATACCGGGTACAGGCTTCGGTGGTAACAGTGAATCCCGGCGGAACAGGCAAACCTAGGTTTGTCATTTCGGCAAGGTTGGCACCCTTACCACCCAAGAGATCCCTCATATTGGCATTGCCTTCGCTGAAAAGATACACGTATTTCTTCATCTGTTTTCCTCCTGTTCTATGTATGAAATTTATTGTTGTCGATTCTTCAATCTTTGCATAACAATCTCTTATAATAACCTTTGCTGGTGAACAAAGCCAGAGTAAAGCATCAGTCGTTTCCTTATACATCTCTTGATTTGTTAGGTTTATAGATTTAACACATCTGTTTGCATTTTATCCTGCATTATCTTAACCAATTTCCCCGTTTTAGTCAATATCCTTTTTAATTTTTTGGCCGCAATATACCACCACAAGAACATACAGAGTGCTCATCCGCCGCATTTTAGCTGGTTTATAAACTGCCTGGCCTTTATGGTCTTCTCCAGCCTGTGGCTCAAATAATACGACAAAATGCTGTCCAGTTCGTCCCTTACCAGCTGCGAAAACTTCAATCCTCCCAGGCGCCTTATGTCCACATCCAGTATATACCTCATGGTTTGAAGGGTGCTCCTATGGATAGTGTATCCATCTTTTATGTCGTTATTGCATTGAGGACATATAATTCCACCCTGAGAAGCGCTAAAAAATAAAGGGTTGCTTTCCGGCTTGTCCCCGCATACCACGCACCTATCGAGCACCGGGCGATAGCCAAGCACATCAATCAGTTTAAGCTCGAATATATGGGTTATATCCTCAGGGCTGACCTCCCCATATGCCAGATAGGATAGGGTATGCAACAATATATAAAAGAGGCGGAAATTGCCTTCCTCGTAATTCACCGCCTCTTCGGTCAGGTTCAGAATATATGTGCCATACGCAAGCCTCTCTACGTCGTTGCGAATATTGTAAAAGGAATTCTTAACCTCGGCCTGGGTAGCGATATAGATTTCCTTTGACTTTATAAATACGTAATCAGCGTAGCAGAAGATCTGGCTGGCTGCCAGGAGCCGGCTGCTGGGCTTACGGCAACCCCTTGACAGCACCTGCATCTTACCCCTATCTGGAGAAAAAACTGTGAGCATCCTATCGGCTTCTTTAAAATTTGTATATCTCAAAACCACGCCTTCGGTACGTACAATATTCATGATTCCCTATTCCTTTCCAACCTGGTAGACTTTTTTCTCCTCTCCTGAACTGCTCACCGATGGGTCAAGATAGCTTTCCCCCTCAACCCGCTGCACGGCTTTATAAAGCAGATAACTGCCAACCGAGCCGGTCTTTTCAAACAGACGCCATAATAAATCTACCATAACTATAAACCCCCTGTCTGTGTAAATGTATTTATTACATTTATTAGGGTTTCCGCCATACTTGACCCATATTCCATGTAAAATCATCCGAATGCGTCAATCATAACCTAAATTTTTTAAATCGACGACATTGTTTCTCCAGTTCTCCCTTACCTTGACCCACAACTCGAGGTACACGTGTGTACCCAGCAAGCGTTCGATATCGTGCCTGGCCCGAGTGCCTATCTCGCGCAGCATGGAACCGCCTTTGCCGATTATTATACCCTTGTGGCTCTTCTTCTCACAGTATATCGTAGCGTATATATCTATAATATTTTTATCCTCGCGCTCTTTGAAGGAAGTGATCTCAACCCCTATACCGTGGGGCACCTCTTCCTCCAGCAGCTCAAGCGCTTTTTCCCGGATAAGTTCTGCCACTATAAACCGCTCGGGCTGGTCAGTGATCATGTCATCCGGGTAATATTTGGGCCCCTCAGGCAGATAAGACGCGATGGTGCTCTCCAGCCTATCCAGATTGGTGCCCTCCAGGGCTGAGACCAGTATCACTTCATTGAAATCGCCCCATTCGCAGAAGTCTTCAGCCATCTTTCGCGCATCCTCAATCGATTCAACCCTGTCCACCTTGTTGGCTGCCAGGATGACGGGCGTCTTAACCTTTCTCAGTTCCTCGGCTATAAACCTGTCGCCGCTACCTATGCCCTCCCATATATCGACTATAAACAGCACGACATCCACTTCCTCCAGCGCGCTCCTGGCTACCTGCACCATGTACTCTCCCAGCCTGTTTTTGGGCTTATGGATTCCCGGAGTATCGATGAAGATGATCTGATAGTTGGGCCGGGTGAGCACGCACTGTATGCGATTGCGGGTGGTTTGAGGCTTGTCCGAAATTATGGCGATCTTCTCGCCCACCATGCTATTCATAAGGGTGGACTTGCCCACGTTGGGCCTGCCCACGATGGCGACAAACCCTGAACGAAACTCTTCAGACAACAGCCAATCACTCTCCTTCTTGCATATCGAACTTCTTAAACCCGTTTGGCAAAAGGTCCTTCAGAGTGTACTCTCTGTATGTCCCGTTGCTATCGGCCACAATCACCGTGGGAATGTCGAATTCCAACATCACCTGGCGGCATATTCCACACGGGAAAGTAAAGCCTTTGTAATCCGATACTACCGCTACGGCTTTGAAGCTGCGCTTCCCGTCAGCTACGGCCGAAAATATGGCCACCCTTTCGGCGCAGCAGGTGGCGCCATAGCTCGCGTTCTCCACGTTACATCCGGTATAAACAGAGCCATCTTCGGCCAGCAAGGCGGCACCTACCCTGAAATTCGAGTAGGGTACATACGCCCTCTCCTTCACTTTTAAAGCTTCATCTATCAGTCTGCGCACATCAGCATCTATCATCATCTTCCTCCCATCAGGCCACAATTTGGAATAGCTCAAAAACTATTATGGTAAGCAGCATACCCAAAAAGCACCTATTATTATTTCGGCCAGGGTATGGATCCCGGCCTCATATCTGCTGTGAATGACCATCAGCGCCATCAACATGCTAAGAGTGGATATAAGGGCACTTTTGCTCAGCAGGGTTATGGAGGTGAACAGCGAAAAGGCCAGGGCGCTGTGCCCGCTTGGCATGCCACCCTTTAAAAAATTCCCTCTAAAATTGAAGGATTTCAGCATTATGACGATAAGCACTATTATTATGAGGCTGATGACGGTTACGTGTATGGGGGCATTCCTGATTCTGCGCACAAACGACAGCGAAAGCGAATTGATCCTGTTGTAAAATATGATATAGCCCACCATCATGGCACCCGCAGCAGTCACCAGCACCGCTCCGGCCGCCATATTCTTGGCCGCTTCTGCTAACGGGTGATAGTCGGGATGTACCATGTCTATCATGCGCTCTATAGCCGTGTTGAAAAGCTCTGCCGCGATCACCATGGCTATAGTAATAAACAGCAAAATAACCTCTAGCTTGGAGAGGTCAGCCAGAACCGCGGCAATGAGCACCAACAGCGCAATGACAAAATGTATCTTTATGTTTCGTTCAGCCTTAAATCCGTGTATCAGGCCTTTTATGGCATTATTGAAGCTGTCGATTATATTTCTGGATTTCATCCCCGCTCTATCCCCACATCCCAATAAAAGTGCCAGCTTAAGGTCTTACTTCCGGGCCTTGTGCATCCCGTGAAAGGCCCAGCATTTCCATGACCTTTTCTTCCTTCTGGCGCATCCTAAGCCGCTGCTGCTCCTGCTCATGGTCATATCCCAGAAGGTGCAACATGCCGTGGACTATCAGATACCCCACCTCTCTGAAAAAGCTGTGCCCGTACTCCTGGGCTTGCCGCTGCGCCCTTTCCACTGACAGCACTATATCCCCCAGTACCACAGCCTGGCCATCATGCCTTGCTGCATTGAGCACGGCCTGCAAATCCCTGCTGCCTTGCCCGCCGTCCTCAAACTCCAGCATGGGGAACGACAGCACATCGGTAGGGGCATCCACTCCCCTGTACTGCCTGTTAAGCTGATGGATTTGCTGGTCGTCCACCAGCAGCACGCTCACTTCAACAGGGATATCTACCCCTTCCATTTTCAAGGTTTCGGATACACAGCTCTCTATAAGCCTTTCGATCTCAGGCGCGACCTCTATTTTATCCTGTGAGTTGTTAATGTCCACCATCATCGCCTTCATCTCGCTCCTCTTTCAAATCTACATCCGGATACTCAACGCGTTCGTGAAATATGCCGCATAGCACGTCTTTAAATGCCGTCGCGATGGAATCCAGGTCCTTCAGCGTCAAGTGGCACTCGTCCAGCTGCCCGTCTTCCAGCTTTTCCTTTATGAGCTTGCGTATCAAGCCCTCTATCTTCCCGGGAGTGGGATCGGGCAGGGTCCGTACTGCCGCCTCGACGGTGTCGGCCAGCATCACTATGGCCGTTTCGGGGGTTTGAGGCTTGGGCCCCGTATAACGAAAATCATCCAGCTTGACATCCCTGTTATTATTCTTCGCCTTGTGATAAAAGTATATTACCGGCGTGGTGCCGTGATGCTGCAGTATAAAATCCTGAATCGCCTTTGGGATCCTGTACTTTTGAGCCAGCTTGACCCCATCTTTGGTGTGGGATGTGATGATGTTGGTACTCAAGGTAGGATTTAATTTATCATGTGGATTCTCGGAGGTCAGCTGATTTTCTCTAAAATAATAGGGCCTGTTGAGCTTCCCTACGTCGTGGTAATACGCGCCTACCCTGGCCAGCAATCCATTTGCACCCACCGCCTGGGCTGCGCTTTCGGCCAGATTGGCCACTATTATGCTGTGGTGATAGGTTCCGGGCGCTTCTCTCAGCAGGCGCTTCAGCAGCGGGTGGTTGGGATTTGAAAGCTCTATCATCCTTATAGGAGTTATGATGCCAAACACGTTTTCCCAAACGGGCAGCGTCCCCACCGCCAGGACGGCGGCCAGCACGCCGCTTCCACCACCCCAGAGGGAAGAACGCAAAGCAGCCCACCAGCTGCCCGACACAATCAGCTCATACCCGGCTGTGCTCAGCATGCTAGTGGCACTGGCTCCCAGCCCTGCCAAAAACAGGCCATTCCTCTGCTGGGACCGATGGGCTATGAATATTCCCGTCATTCCTCCCAGCAGCCCTGCAACCACCACTCCCAACTGACCCCGAGTCATTATACCTACCAATACGGCCAGGAGAACGTTCACAAAAAAGGCAATCCTGGGCTTTATCAGTACGGTAAGCAGCAGCGCAGACATGGCAACAGGCATAAGATACTGGTTTACAACCGACATCCCGTAACTTACTCCCAGTGTCAGACAGACCACCAGGCTGATCAGGATAAACATATGGGGCTGATCGGCAAGCTCTTTTTCAAAGTAATGGATGTACAGCATTCCGGCAATCTCCAGTACCAGTATTAACAGCCCCAGCCCCACCACGAGCGGCACATCAAACAGCTCATCCTTGAGGAGCCCCAGCTCTTTGAGCATAGCAATCTGCTCCTCGGTGACCGGCTGTCCATCCTGAACGATGTACTGCCCCTTTTTGTAAATCACCTTTTCGACATTTTGCGCCGCCTTTTGTCTCTCGGCTTCTGTTGCCTCATGGTCATATACCATATTGGGCTTAAGAAGGGTCAACCCAATAGTAGTACCCACAAGGCGCAGGTCGCTAGAAATAGGCAGCGTCAACACTTCGTTCCTCAGCGTATTTTTGGCTTCCAACAGATTATCCTCTTTTATCTTTAAGTCCAGCAAGTTGATCAATATCTCAATCAAACGTTCCTGAAGCTGAGAAATTTCGGCCTCATCTGCTGTGATGCAGGCAAGCAGCTCATCGTTTGATAATTCAACGCTTATGCGCCCTTTGAGCTGTTCCAAAAACTGCCTGTCAAATACCTGCTGATAATCTATCTCCCCTTTTGCAGCATCATATATATCTTTCTGCCCGGTTCCCTTACTTTGACTGGCCTCATTGTCTTGCTGTACCTGGGCTTCCCGCGCAGCCTCTCCTCCCGGTGGCCGCTGTTGTGGCAGAGCTGCCCCCTGCTTCTCTTCCCACTCTTTAAGCCTTTGGTTGGCAAGGCCCCGGACTATCCTTATCTCCTCAAATATCCTGTTGACCTCTTCAACAGTCTCCACCTTCACATCTTGATTCAATCTATATATTGGAGCAACGCTCTGCTTGGCCTGTTCGATCCTTCGCTGTGTGGCAATCTTGTTCTCCACATCTCGAGGGGCACGGATGGATTCGGTGGCGATATCCCCCACCTTCAAATCGTACCTTTTGGGCGAAACAGCGGCCAGCATGATGGCAAACACGCTGACATAGGCCAGCACCCCTATTACAACCTTCAACAGCAGCTCTGTATTGGCCCCCTTGAAAGGCTGTACACCCAACAAAGGGGCCCGTTTCCCTCTGTTTTTACCTGTTACTATTAAATTCACGGATATCCTCCTGTTCCGATCCCCCTTTTCCTGAATAAAACTTTTCATAGGCCTGAACGATCTTCATCACCAGCTCATGGCGCACCACGTCCTGCTGCGTCAAGAACACGAATTCTATCCCCTTTATGCCCTTCAACACCTGTATGGCCTCCACAAGGCCTGACTTTTTACCCCGCGGCAGATCTATCTGTGTGATGTCACCGGTAATCACAGCCTTGGACCCTATGCCTATCCTCGTCAAAAACATCTTCATCTGTTCGGAGGTGGTATTCTGGGCCTCATCCAGTATGATGAATGAATCTTCCAGAGTGCGCCCCCTCATATAGGCAAGGGGAGCCACTTCAATAATCCCTCGTTCGACCAGCTTTAAATAGTTTTCCAGCCCTATCAAGTCATACAGCGCATCGTACAAAGGCCTAAGGTAGGGATCCACCTTGTTTTGCAGGTCCCCCGGCAAAAAGCCCAGCTTCTCTCCTGCTTCCACCGCAGGGCGGGTCAATATGATGCGCCCCACCTCCCGGCTCTTGTAAGCCGTTACAGCCATGGCCATAGCCAGGTAGGTTTTACCCGTTCCCGCAGGGCCTATTCCAAAGACGATGTCATTCTGAGCAATGGCCGTGACATAGCGCTTTTGGCCAAGCGTCTTGCAGCGGACCTGCTTACCCTTGTAAGTCAAACATATCACATCGGAGGCTATATCCTCTATGAGGTCCTCACGGCCCTCGGCCACCAGCTGTATGGCATACCTGACCTGAGCCTTGTCGATAGCCTCCCCTCTGCTTATTATACCAAGCAGCTTTGTCATGACCGTATAAGCCATCTCCACCTGCTGCGGTTTACCCAGGGTCACTATCCTTACCCCTATTTCCTCCTCAATGACCTCCACATTTTCATCGAAGTTGCCAAAAAGTGCACGCAACTTTTCCATGCTATCAATTTCTATGGTCTTTTCAACTCTGAAGCTCTCCAATCAGACAATCCTCCTACTCAACTGTAATCTTTTGTTCCTGCGCTATATTTTCCAATACCTCGACGTATACCGTAGCTTTTATTTCCTTACCTTCTATCATATCGTATTTCACCCGTTTGTCAACAATTTTAGCGTTAGACGGGATTTTTTTATTTACATCCTCCATGGCCTTTTTTTGCGCAATTTCTTTTAGGTCCTGCAGCGACGCGCTGGCCGACAGCTTCTCAACTTCATAATACTCTCTCACTATCATGGTAACGGGAAAGAATCGCCCTTCTCCAAAAAAAGGCACCTTCTTCTCCTCCACCTCGTAGTACTTGAAAGGTATATCCCCTTTTTGATACTCCACCACCCACCGGCCCATGTCAATGAACTTGTGAACCACCTTTCTGCCTGTCCGCCGCGTGAGGCCTTCATCTAGGGAACAGACAGCCTCGCCTTCATACCACGTGCGGGCGGTAATCTGCGCCATGGCGTGCACAAAACGGGTTGCCAGGGTTTCGGGGTCCTCAACCACGCCGCTTACCAGAAGCTGCCCTTTCTTCACCGTATCGCCTTCTTTTACCATGGGTTGGCCTTCAAGCACCACCATTTCATGGATAATCCCATCTTTGCTGGCCACGATATTGCACGGCGTATCCTTATCTACCATTGGAGGAGGTTGTGCCGCTTCCACCACCTTCACTATAGCCCTGGTACCCTTAAGTTGGATGCTGACCCACCAGATGTCGGGCATATCTATGACCAACCGGTTTTCAATTGCCGATATGTCCAGCCCTTTTTTGAAGGCTCCCGGCCTGATACCGTATTTGGCCAGAGCATTAAGCAGCTTATCCTCCGGCACTTTGACGTTCCCCTCCACATCTACTATCCAGATAAACGAAGAGAGAACGTACAATATAATTAAAAATGCCGTCAACCCCACAAGCAGCATTTTTCTGTGGCGGAGCCGAACCAGCAAAAATGGCAATCCCCTTTTATCCACTATCCTTACCCTGCACCTTACCTTTCGAGCGATGCCTTTCAGCTTTTTAAAGCCGCTAATGCTTATACAGGCGGTCATGGTGGTATAGCCCGAACGCTTTATCCCCCACAGAAAGATTCCATTGCTTATAGTCAAATTGATAAACTTTTCGAGAGACAGGCCATCTACCTTTATGACCAGATAGCCAACGATATAGTTCCACAGCTTCAAAATCAGCAACGCCTTTCACCCCGGCATCTAAAATTCCACCAGCTTTATCACGCCGGTTATCATGATATCTTCGGCCGCAATGTTCTTTAGGTCCATATCCTGCCCCTCAACCCGGATCACTCCAATGGTTGAGTTAAGGCGTATTTTCTGAGGGGTATATTCTATCACCCCTCTATGGTTTTCAACCAGCATCTGGTTGTTGCCAATCATGCTGATTCTGGGCAGGTTAAGCATTATGTCCTTTGGAAGCTCAAACATCTCAGAGACGGCGGTTTTTACCTCGTTGAGCTTTCTTTTTCGCACCTGCAACCCCCCCTTGATACAAAATAATATGCAAAAAAAAGAAAAACTAGAATGCATGGAACATTCTAGTTTTTCATGCCGTTTGGCACTATTACGGTATATCTGGCTGATCTAACATTACACTTTTATCAAGCTTTTACCAAGCTCAATTCTTTATGAAATTTTACAGCAGCACATTACCACCGGTTAAATCTAAAAGCCAGGTTTTAGATAGAATTTCAATACCTCGATTTTCTCCTGAGGGCCTTGGGGGGCTGCAGCAGTTCGGACATTATAATGCCGTTTATTACAGCATTTCGGCTGAGCGAAATCATGGGAAGCTTAGCATCAGGCGACACAACCTCTAATTTCGGGCCCTCAACATCGTGCGCCGTATCCGTCAACCTCACTTGCTCCATTCTCCCAAGAGAGGGATCTGGGACGCCTTCGCCTTCCCCAGCGTAGCCATTTGCCACAGAACTGCGCTCAGCGGAAACATTCTTTTCGGCCTCGGCGCTGGACATCCACACTTGTCGATGGCCGGGTTGCCGATAGATACCCCGACCATCCCCTGGCTGGCCTGGCACCTCAGGGTTCTTCGGCGTTACGGGCCTGCCGGAAGCATTAGGCTTTGGCCACTGTCCAGGACTGCCCACGTGCTTCAATATATTTGCTACTACCATACTGATAACGATAAACAGTATAATTATATCCAGCATTTATCATCATCTCCCAGCCATCATCCGCCGCTACTTCTTATCCTCGCTGGAAGTGTCTTCCCTTCCCATCCTGGCTATGGAATCCCTCATCTGCGTATCGGCTATTATGTTTTTCATGTTATAATAATCCATAACCCCCAGCTTTCCTTCCCTGAGGGCCGCGGCTATAGCCTTGGGAATTTCAGCCTCGGCCTCCACTACCTTGGCCCGCATTTCCTGTACAGCGGCGCGCATCTCCTGTTCCTTGGCTACGGCCATGGCACGCCTCTCTTCGGCCTTGGCCTGGGCGATGCGCTTATCGGCCTCGGCCTGGTCAATTTGAAGCTGGGCGCCTATATTCCTTCCCACGTCCACGTCGGCGATGTCGATAGAAAGTATCTCAAATGCCGTCCCGGCATGCAGGCTCTTGTTGAGCACCGTCTGAGAAATGCGGTCAGGGTTTTCCAGCACTTCCTTGTGGCTTTCGGCTGAGCCAACGGTGGTCACAATACCCTCGCCTACCCTGGCCAGTATGGTCTCCTCCCCAGCACCGCCAACCAGCCTGTCTATATTGGCCCTTACGGTAACCCGCGCCTTTACCATCACCTCAATGCCGTCCTTGGCCACGGCTGATACCTTTGGAGTCTCTATTACCTTGGGATTTACGCTCATCTGAACGGCCTGCAACACGTCTCTCCCTGCCAGGTCAATGGCAGCCGCCCTTTCAAACTCCAAGGGTATATTGGCCCTTTGAGCTGCAATCAGGGCGTTTATTACCCTGTCCACATTCCCTCCTGCAAGGTAATGGGCTTCAAGCTTGTCAACGCTGATATCCAGGCCCGCCTTGGTGGCCTTTATGAGGGGGTTGATTATCCTGGATGGAATCACCCTCCTCAGCCGCATACCTATCAAGTTGAATATCCCTATCTTGACCCCGGCTGCCAGCGCTGAAATCCACAATCCCAACGGCACAAAAGTCAGGATTATGGCCAGCACAATTATGGCTACAATGACCAACATCATTATGAACAAAATTGTCTCGGGCATATTCATCATCTCCTTCTTTTATTTTCCTCAGGCCTTACGGCTCGCTAAAACAGCGCCCTAAAGCCTGGTGACAACAATTTTTGAACCCGCAGCCTCTACCACCTTTATCTTTTCTCCCGGCAAAATATATTCACCATCTGACACCACATCGTATTTGACTCCGTCGATCTCCACGGTACCAGCCGGCCTTAAAGCCGTTATCACGGTACCGCTCTTTCCTATTAGCTGCGCAGTCTGCGGCTGCTGTGTGGGCTGATTGCTATCCACTGCTACTACCTGCTCGGTCAGAACCAGCTTTCTCAGCAGCTGAGGCCCACCAAAGAATTTATACAGTATGGGTACAGCCATAAGCGCAGCCAATAAGGCTATCCCTACCGATATCATGCCCTTCGCAGGATCTGAAGCCGAAAACACCAGTCCCGCCAAAATGGCAATAATCCCGGTTATTCCAAATATGCCAAATCCAGGAACGGCTATCTCAATGGCCAGCAGGACCAGCCCAATTATAAACAGCATTATGGCCCACCATTCGGTGTACCCCGCCAGAAAATTACCACCAAAGTACAGCCCAAAGCATATGATGCCGATGATACCCGGTACTCCAAACCCCGGGACGAAGACCTCGATGATGATAGCCACCATCCCTATCAGCAATAGAAGGGATGCCACATCAGTACGAGTTAAGAATTGGGCTACTCTCACCTTGAAGTCGGGTTCCACCCTGTATACCTGCGCATTTGCCCACCCCAGGTATGCAAGAGCTTCATTGACATCATCGGCAATGGCATCGGCGTATCCATATCTTCTAGCTTCTTCGGCTGTCAGGTCCAGCAAAGAGCCCTTTTCCTTTATGCCGGGTATGGCTATGGATTTGTCCACCATAGCGGCAGCGATCTGTGGGTCCCTTCCTTTGAGTTCGGCGGTGCTCCTGAATTCACCGCTTATGGCCGCCACGTTCTTTTCGCTGTACGGTATGGGCTCTGCCGACCCCATATGGCTGCCCGGCGCCATTATTATGGTGTCGGCAGCTATGGATATCAATGCCCCTGCAGACTCAGCCCTATCAATAATATATACCGCAGTCGGTATCTTAGAGTTTAGTATGGCTTCCTTTATATTAAATGCAGCATCCACCCTTCCTCCCAAGGTCGATACCAAAAACAAGATACCCTCAGCGTTTTCAGCATTGGCCAATTCAATCTGTCTCTTAACAAACGCGGCCATAGCCGGCGTTATCTCGCTCTGTATGGGGACCACATAGACTTTGCCGCCATCGGCCAAGGCCGACATACATGCCGTCAAAAGAGCCACAATCAAAAAGGTCAGGACAACCCGACGTTTGACCATAACAAAACCCCTTTACATCATATTGCATTTTCTATAATCCTACCCCGTCAGCAAAAGAAAAAACATAAAAAATAATTCTATAATGATCAAATAATTCCTGCTTTTTTGCTCTTTTTATGCAAAATCAAGGCAAAAACCATGGAATGGTCCGACGTTTTGGAGGGCATGACAAAGTGGTCTATTACCTCTATGTTGCTGCTCACATATATGCGGTCGATACGAGTATTGGGAAGTTCGCTGTAAAAAGCATAAGTGTTCAGATGCTCCTTTTGTTTGATGATGGCGGTATCCACCAGCTTGTCGCTGATCAATTGGCTGCCAGGGATATATGGTTGTTCATTGAAATCTCCCATCAAAATGACATTGCCCTCCAAATTCTCTAATATCGCATTGATCTCCTCTATCTGCCTCTGGCGCTCCTTTCGATTCAACCCTAGATGCGCGTTCAATATATGATAGATATCACCATCTATGCTAACTTTTGCTTTCAAAATCGCCCTCTTTTCCAGCGAACTGGAATACAGCTTGATATTTTGATGCTCTATAATGGGATAGGCGCTTATGATAGCGTTACCGTATTTTATGCCCAGGACATTTATGGTTTCACCGTACACATAGTGAAATCCTAAAGCTGATGCAATCTCACGTGCCTGATTCTTAAAACCTGAACGTGGCATATAATAGTCTACTTCCTGAAGTGCGATGATGTGAGCCTTGGAATTCTTTATCTCTTCTATTATGGACCTTAAGCTCTCTTTACCCCTGTGATCCACCCCGTGGCGTATGTTAAAACTCAATAGAAGTATTTCCTGTCCTTCTTGGCCTTGTATGAGGTTACCATCCACGAACCCATCATCGGCTCTGCCCTTTACTGCACCACCCCTATTGGTCAGATCTGGCGGCTCCATAGACACGGTTACAAAATCCCCCTGTCGGATCATGTTCTTCATCCTGAACTCGAAAAAAGCCACAAGCTGGCATACCGCAAATACAGCGATAATAAGAACGACCCAGCCGTGTACGTCCTTCCCCTTCACAACCCCCTCCCCCTCTTTATTGTATGCTTTGCCCCCAAAACTATTCGCCCAAGTAGTTTAGTCCTCTTGATTTTATTATACTACATATTCCGCCAGTTTTCATCATTATAACATAATTACATATTAATCAATTGTTTACATAAATGGATATTAATTAATAGATTATATTGTATACTAAAAGACCTGGTGCAGATGCACCAGGTCTTTAGACATTTGCAACTCGTTTCCTCCCTTTTGCCATAACCCCTTACTGTCAAAAGGACCTTCTTTCCATCGCTGCCAATTCCATAGTCTGTGTTTCCACAGCTTTCTTCCTGCCAAATGAGGGAGGGACAACCTCATCTTCTACCTAACCTAATTAACGATACTTTTTCTTTCTGCGCGCAGCTTCAGACTTCTTCTTGCGCCGTACGCTGGGCTTTTCGTAGTGCTCTCGCTTGCGCAGCTCAGCCAGAATCCCTGCACGAGCACACTGACGCTTAAAACGCCTTAAAGCGCTCTCAAATGATTCGTTCTCTCCAACTCTGACTTCAACTTCCGCCATGCCTTCTCCCTCCCTCCGCCAAGACAATTATCAGTAAGCTTATTGGCCTGCAACACGCAGACTGGTCAGCCACCTCAAATCCACAAATTGCCCTCACCCGCAAAAAGGGTTGAGCGTAGTATTGTAATTATTATAACCCGTACTTCCCTCATGTGTCAACAAACAAAAATCGAGGGCATCAGCCCGGCGGCCAGGTAAGGCTTCTGCCACCCAGCACATGATAATGCAGGTGGTTTACCGCCTGCCCTGCATCCTTGCCGCAGTTTACCACCACCCTGTATCCGCTGTCCTTTATGCCCAATTGCTGCGCAATTTTAGGCATGGTGGCAAATATGTGGGCAATTACCTGGCTGTTCTCTTGGGTCACCTCATTGATGGAGGGGATGTGCTGCTTGGGTATTACCAGCACGTGTACAGGCGCTTTAGGGTCGATGTCATGAAAAGCCAGTATGCTGTCATCCTCATACACTATCCTGGAAGGTATTTGCTTATCCACTATCCTACAGAATATGCAGTCATCCATAAGATTACCTGGTCATCTAAACTGTACAAAACTGCACAAGTTTAGACGGCTGGGGTATTTCTTACCGCCTTTCAAGTTGTCCCAGCCCCAGCTGGCGGTATTTGGGACAACCATAGCCCCTGCCCCAAGAAGCAGGAACTCACGCCCTTATCCGGGTCTCCCCACTTGCCCTGAGAATAATACCCCCCTCAGGACAGAGCCATCTCTTAATACCCTCTCAGGAGAGAGTGGCATCACCACCGCTACCTTGAGAACTCGCCAGAGTTTATAGCTATCGCTACAGGCACCAAGACTTGTTCCACCCAGTGGCCTTGATTCCTCCCCTGGCTCACTCCCAAGGCTTTGTATAAACTTTTTAACCCTGTCTATTTCTCTCAAACGTTTCTTCCTCAACCGTTTATTCTTAACCGTTTTCTTTACATGCTCTTTCAATCCCTCTAATTCCCCAGCATCTAAATGCTCTACAATTGCCATATACCCATCCGGAATCTGCTCTTTTAGTCCAAGCCCTCTCCTCGCTATCACATACGCCGCCGCTTCGTCCTTGCTTATCATATACTGCGGCGTATATTTTAAAAGCCCTATCACTGATGTATATGCAGGATCAACCTCTATAACCTGTATACCCTTCCGCTGTGCTAAAATCTTGACTTTATCCAAAAGCGACCTGTAGCTGAAATTATGTCTTATCCTCCTCGATTCCCTCCCAGAAAAGTCCCCCCTCTTCCCTTTGTCCCTTATATCCAACCTCTCGATTACTATTGCTTTTTTCTTTTCTTCTGCTAGCCTTACTACCTCGTGGGCATACTGCCATCTAAAATATTCCCTCTCGTTTGAATTACCGCTCGCAAGATGCGGCATCGGAATCTTCCCGTAACTTACAAGCTGCCCATTCACATCCGCTTCCGCCCACGCTATGTGATTCGGATATGCGTTAATGTCTATGCCTATGACCCCATTTTCCTTCGTTACCACAACTTCTGGAAAGTCTTCTTCAATCGTAAAGTAAGCATATACCTTGCCGTTCTTAAGCTTTAGCTCAACCGAATAAGCCTCTCCACAAGTGCTGATTGCTTGCAGCAATCCCTCCCGGCTCTTCCCTTTTTTCCATCCCGCTTGTATCCTTGCATACGCATACTTTCTTTCTCCTATGTTGATTCTTAGTCTAGCACCATTTTCATATATCTCAATCCTTGTGTTGAGATTCCCTTTCTTGCTCCTGTCATCTCTTGAGTAGAGGTTGCCTTTTCTTCTCTCTTGCCACTCTTGTTTTAACCTCTCGTATGCTTTCCCGTTTATGTGCCGTTTCTTGAGCCTCTCAAACAAACCCCTGCCACCAAAAATAACCTTGCTGGGGTTTTCGTCCCTTTCTCTGCAAGACTCTAAAACGCTCTTTGCCTTCATTATCGCATCATCTACATACC
>NZ_FOXR01000025.1:0-37257 GCF_900115765.1 Caldicoprobacter faecalis
TAAGATGATGTAAACAACAGGGCGAGGGAGTCCGTGTATCCCCTCAATAAATTGAGGGGGATTACTGCCCCCTCGCACTCCCCCCATTTTCTAAAAAGGATAGTTTTATTCAATGAAAATGTCACTATGGGCTTAAAATGAAAGTATTATTATGATGGGGTTCACGGTTAAAGCTATAGAGACTTTTGGGCCTGCCGCTACGCGGGCCGGTGGGTGAACTTAAATCATGCCATAGCTTTTAAGGTTCACCCGCCGGCATATACAAAAGCCTGCATAAAAGGGATACATGACATTATCACAGAATAATAACACACCAGCATCCCTCACAACGCCTTTTCATCCGCCCAGATACACAATTCCGCTGGGTTCCTTTCCCACCTGAATATCGGCTAATTTCTTGCCCGCTTTCCAGTCTACTACACACACGCGGCCTTCCTTAGGAGCGGTTACATATGCATACATCCCTTCTTCATCCAGCGTTATATCACATACAGCTTCTCCTATCTTGATGCTGTGCACCACTGACTTAGAAGCCAGGTCCACAACTTCCAACCTGCCCGCCTCACAGGAAGCCACAAGCAAAGAGCTTCCATCGCCGGTCTCCAATAGCTTATGTGGAATGCATCCCACGGCAATCTCATGGCAAACCGCATCTTTATCCAGGTCAACCAGCAACACCTTGTTAAACAGCCTGTGGTTGTGGAAATAACACCCTACATAAAGGATATTGCCTTTTGAGCCGAACTTAACCTGAATTGGATAACCCTCTATCACCATCCTTTTCACCGTCGTATACCCTTCGGTTTCCACAAGCCATATATCCTGCGAGTTAATATGGGCGATGGCCAAAAGAGGAAGGTAAGGATGACAGTCAATTCCCTGGGGCATAGACCCTACAGGTATTTGGCTGACCACCTTCAAATCATCACCGTTTTGCACAATCGAAATCGAGTCGGAATCCGTGTTGGTAACGTAAATGGTGTGCGTCTTGTTACATACAGCAATGAAGCTAGGACAACACCCAACAGGCAGGATTTTTTCTACAACACCTTTGTCCAGGTCAAGGCATGCCAGCGAATTATCATGAGCTTGGACTACCAGCAGAGTTGGGGAGCTCTTCATCTTGGCAAGGGCGCATGGTCCCGTCCCGGATTCCAAATAGATGCGATACTCTTCTCTCCTGAGGTGAGGGTCCAAAAAAGATATGCTATCCTCTACTTTGTTGGCAACTGTAATCTTTCCCTGCCATATCATAAAAACAAATACCCCCATTGGAATTTCTCTACAACAAGCGGATACTTCATTATATGACCGCCTGCTGCAGAAGGTACCAATGGGGGCTAGGCGCCCAATTTCAATCCCTCATATACGGGGATATAAAATGCGCTCCAGCAATTGCCTGCCGTTTAAAGTCACACTTTTTCTCCTGGCCTCTTTCAGCAGATAAACGTAAATGCTTTTTAACCAGCGCACCTTTTCACGATCCAAATGAGAGGCTTCGGCTTTCTTCCAGAGTATCAGTGCCCTGTGCACAAGCTCCAGCAATACATCGTTTTCATCCTTTTTAATGCCGCCATTTTGCACCATACCACCAGCTCTCATTTTTAAACCTTCAAGTTGTTACAGTAAATATCTATGATGGCATGGCCAATAAGATTCGCATATTTCCTTAAAAAAATAAGAAACTCTCATCCGAACTGGCAACAACGCAGGACTTAAGATGACCTTAACAACCCGCGGATCTTCCCTATCAAATACAGCGATCCTGTAAACAGCAGCACGCCATCCTGAGCTACCCTCTTGAGTCCCATGGTAGTCGCCTTTTCTATATCGGGCTCCACCATCACATCCTGGCAATGCCTCTGTACCCGCTTTGCCAGCTCAGCCGGCTCCATGGCCCTGGGGCTGTCAGGCCTGGTCACGATGACCGACTCAGCCAGAGGACAAAGATGCTTCACTATCGCATCGGCATCCTTGTCCTTCAGCATGCCTATCACCAGCGTCACAGGCTTTCCCTCAAAATACTCCTTAATGGCACAGGCCAAAGCCTCGGCACCCGATTCATTATGAGCCCCGTCCAAAATCACATAAGGCTGGCGCCTTAGCACCTCCAGGCGCCCTGGCCAAAATGCGCGTTCCATACCCCTATACACGGCATCATCGGGAATCGCGATGCCCTCCCTTCTCAATGCAGCTACAGCAGTCAAGGCAGTGGCAGCATTGAGTATCTGATGGCGACCCATCAACCGTATGACGACGCCCGAAAATCTCTCCCCATCAAAGGAATAATTGAAAATTTGCCTTCCCACCTCGGAAACAAGAACCTCTATCCTGTCTTTATTTACCTCAAACAGAGGAGCACCACGTTCCCGTGCCACCCTCTGTATCACGGCCATGGCCTCCGGCCGCTGCGGGTAAGTCACCACCGGCCTGCCCTGCTTTATGATGCCCGCCTTTTCAGCTGCAATTTTCTCCAGCGTATCCCCCAGCACGTCCATGTGGTCATAGCTTATGGAGGTTATAACCGATACGATGGGGTTTACCACGTTGGTGGCATCAAGGCGGCCACCCAAACCCACCTCCACCACCGCACAGTCCACTTCCCTTTCGGCAAAGTAAACAAAGCCTATGGCGGTGACGATCTCAAACTCGGTGGGATGGTTTTTCCCCTCGCTCACCATCTCCTCCACCTTTTCTTTAACCCGCTCGGTTATGCGTGCCAGCTCGTCAGGCTCAATTTCTTTTAAATCCACCTGAATCCTCTCTGTAAACCTTTCAAGGTATGGGGATATAAACATCCCCACCCTGTAACCGGCCTCATGCAGCACATGGGTCAACATGGAAGTGACCGAGCCCTTCCCATTGGTCCCGGCCACGTGCACCACGCCAAACCGCTCATGGGGATTGCCCAGGCGCCGCAACAAATCCTTTATGTTCTCAAGCCCCAGCTTGGAGCCAAACCTGTAAGTGCCGTGTATATAATTAAGCGCCTCTTCATAGTTCATTCAACATCCCCCTGCAGCTTTTATTTCCTCATGCTGTTTAACGCCTCAATGCGGCTCAATACCTTGGCCATCATGTCCTCATACTTTGCCTTCTTCTTTCGCTCTTCCTCCACCACCGCCGGCGGCGCTTTCTCGACAAAATTGCGGTTGGAAAGCTTTCCTTCAACTCGCGCCAGCTCCTTCTCGAGATTAGCTTTTTCTTTGAGCAGGCGCTCCATCTCCTTCTCAAGGTCAACCAGGTCCTCAAGCGGCATAAATATCTGAGCTTTGTCTGTCACCGCCGAAACAGCGTTGGAGGGTATGCCTTCTTTGTCCCGCTTTAGCACCACCTCAGATGCCCAGGCAAGCCTTTCAAAATATGCCGTGCTATTCTCAAAGATATCCATCCAATCATCGTTGACCACCAGTATAACCTTCGCCTTGCGGGAAGGCGGCACCTCCATCTCGGCCCTTATATTCCTGATGCTCCTTATGGCATCCATCACAGCATCCATCTGCTCTTCGGCCTCGGCATCTATCTCCTCCTCATTAACCTTGGGCCAAGAGGAAATCATAATGCTGTCGCACTCGCGATTGGGCAGGTGCTGCCATATCTCCTCGGTGATAAATGGCATAAACGGATGTAGCAGCTTCAGGGTACTGGCCAGCACATAGGTGAGGGTATACAGCTTGGACTCCTTAAGCTCTGGATCCTGGCTGTATAGCCCGGGCTTTGCAAGCTCGATGTACCAGTCACAGAATTCATCCCATATAAAGTCGTACAGCTTTTGCACGGCAATCCCCAGCTCGAACTTTTCAAGGTTGTCTGTGACTTCTTTGACGACGCGGTTATACCTGCTTATGATCCAGCGATCGGGAAGCTCCAGTTTGCCCTTTCGCGGCTTATCTATTCCAAAGTTCTGCATGTTCATCAATATGAACCTGGCGGCATTCCACAGCTTGTTGCAGAAGTTCCGGTTTGCTTCCACCCTCTCCCAGTAAAACCGCATATCGTTGCCCGGCGAGTTTCCCGTCACAAGGGTAAGCCGCAAGGCATCGGCACCGTACTTTTCAATCACCTTCAGCGGGTCTATGCCGTTCCCAAGGGATTTGCTCATCTTCCGCCCTTCCGAGTCCCTTACAATCCCGTGGATGAGGACGTATCTGAACGGGATCTCACCCATGTGTTCCAGGCCCGAGAATATCATCCTGGCTACCCAGAAGAATATGATGTCGTATCCGGTCACAAGCACGCTGGTGGGATAGAAATACTTAAGGTCTTCGGTCTCATCCGGCCAGCCAAGGGTAGAAAAAGGCCACAGCGCAGAGCTAAACCATGTATCCAGCACGTCCTCGTCCTGTTTTAGGTTTGTGCTGCCGCACCTGCTGCATCTCTCGGGCATGCTGCGCTCAACCATCGTCTCGCCGCAGTCCTGGCAGTAATACGCTGGGATTCGGTGTCCCCACCATAGCTGTCTGGAGATGCACCAATCCTTTATGTTTTCCATCCAGTTAAAGTAGATCTTCTCAAATCGCTCGGGCACGAATTTGATTTTGCCCTCTTTGACGGCCTTTATGGCCGGCTCGGCCAGGGGCTTCATCTTCACAAACCACTGCTTTGAAATGATGGGTTCAACGACAGTGCCGCACCTGTAGCAGTGGCCCACGTTGTGCTTAAGGCTTTCAGTCTTTTCAAGTAGCCCCAGGCTCTTGAGCTCTTCCGCAATCGCTTTTCTGGCCTCATAGCGATCCATTCCCTGGTACTTTCCGGCATTGTGGTTCATAACGCCCTTCTCGTCTATAACGCAAACCCATGGCAGGCCATGCCTTAAGGCCACCTCAAAGTCATTGGGGTCATGGGCGGGGGTAATCTTTACCGCACCTGTTCCAAACTCGCGCTCCACGTATTCATCCGCAATGATGGGTATCTCCCTGTTCATGATGGGCAGTATAGCCGTCTTTCCGATGAGATGGCGGTATCGCTCATCTTCAGGGTGCACGGCAACGGCGGTATCGCCCAGCATGGTCTCGGGCCTTGTGGTGGCAACCATTATGCTCTCATCGCTGTCCTTTATGGGATAGCGTATATACCACAGGTTGCCCTGCTCCTCCTCGTGCTCCACCTCGGCATCCGATAGAGCGGTTCTGCAGTCGGGACACCAGTTTATTATCCTATCACCGCGGTATATGAGGCCCTTTTTATACAGGCGCACAAAGACCTCCACCACAGCTCTGCTGCAGCCCTCGTCCATGGTAAACCTTTCCCTGGACCAATCAAGCGACGAACCCAGCTTCTTAAGCTGCTGCGTAATCCTGCCCCCGTACTGCTCCTTCCACTGCCAGGCCCTCCTCAAAAACTCCTCTCGCCCCAGGTCGTTTTTGGTAAGGCCCTCCTCAGCCAGCTTCTCCACAATCTTTACCTCGGTAGCGATGCTGGCATGGTCGGTCCCGGGAAGCCATAAAGTTACATATCCCTGCATTCTCCTCCAGCGGACGAGTATATCCTGCAGGGTATTGTTCAAAGCATGCCCCATGTGAAGCTCCCCTGTGATATTGGGCGGAGGAATCACTATACAAAAGGGCTCCCTGTTCCAATCGACTTCGGCCCTGAAGTACCCTTTTTCCATCCACATGCGGTATATTCGATCCTCTACCTGGCTTGGGTCATAAGTCTTGTCGAGCAACTTCTCTGACATACCCTCTACCTCCTGTTTCTAGAATGTATTCATTATTTTAAACATCCCCACTATCACAAGAATCAAGCCGACCAATTTCATCGCTATTATCCACTTCATCGACTGCTCCTGCGGCGGCTTTAATGCATACAGCACAATCCACCTTGCTCCATATCCCAGTATACCGCCCAGCAGCATAAATATCATGCCTACAGGGTCTATATGTTTTAACTCAAACAAGCCCCACACTCCCCTTTTAACAAAAAATCCTTCATCCAGTAAAGGACGAAGGATTATACTCCGCGGTACCACCTTTCCTCCTGCCGGCTTAAACGCTCATGCAGATGCTCACCGGCCCCTGCAATCTTTATTGCATAGCACGAGGGATTCCCCTGCAGGGCTCCGGTAAACCGGCAGGCACTCCTTCGCATAACGGTAGCGTCCCGTTTCAGCCTACTGCCATTCAGCTGAAATGCTCCGAAGCGACCTTCCATCTCGCCATATCGCCCAAGGGGACCTTTCAGCCGCGGGCCCCCCTCTCTGTTGGGAAGCGAGATGTACTCCTCCTCTTCATCGCATCTTGCCGTTATTCCATTATTTGCGTTGTCTTTATTATACGCCAAGTATGAGTTTTGTCAAGGGGGCTGTCATATTATAAACGCCGTGTACCTTATGGGCACATTTAAAAAATCATCTGATAAAACCATTGAAGTCGTCATGAAGTCACAATATCTTAAAAATTTTAATTTAAATATCACAGTACTGTATAGAAAAAATAAATTATCCCCTTATAATTTAAAGTATAGCCAAACGCAAAACATTTAAAGGGGGTTACCAACAATGTCTAAAAAAATTGCCTTTATAGGCGCTGGCAGCTTTGGCTTTACCAGAAGCCTGGTTCGCGACATCCTTACATACCCTGCACTGCAGGATTGTACCATTGCCCTCATGGACATCGACGAAGAACGCCTTGGCTACATAAAAAAGGCGGTCGAGAAGATCATTGAAGCTGGCAACTACCCGGCCAAAGTCATAGCCACCACCGATAGAGCTGAAGCGTTGAAGGGCGCTGACGGAGTTATATGTACCATCCTGGTCGGGGGAGTACATGTATGGCGCCACGACATTGAAATTCCCAAGAAATACGGTGTGGACATCAACGTAGGCGATACCCGTGGCCCGGCCGGTATATTTAGAGCGCTCAGGACCATCCCTGTCATGCTGGATATATGCAGGGACATCGAACGCTATTGTCCTGATGCCATATTGCTTAACTATACCAACCCCATGGCTATGCTGTGCCGCGCCATGCAAGGCGAGACCAAGGTAAAGGTGACCGGACTGTGCCACAGCGTTCAAGGAACGGCCGAAATGCTGGCCTCATGGATAGGAGCTCCCATCGAAGAGATCACATATGTGTGCGCCGGCATAAACCATCAAGCCTGGTTCCTGGAATTCAAGTGGAACGGAAAAGATGCCTATCCCCTCATCCGAGAAGCGGTTCAGCGGCCAGAAATCTACAACCAGGAACAGGTCCGCAACGAGATGTTCCTCCACCTGGGCTATTATGTGACCGAATCCAGCGGCCACAACTCGGAATACAACGCATGGTTTAGAAAAAGGCCTGACCTTATAGAAAAATACTGCACCCATGGAACAGGATGGAATCCCGGAGAATACGCATATATACTCAAGGAATACTTAAGGCGAGAGGATACCTGGAGAGACGAGATCAAAAAATGGCTGGAGCAGGATACCGTTGACTTAAAACGAGGAAAGGAATATGCAGCTGGTATCCTCAATGCCGTCATTGGCGACGGAACCCTGTATAAGTTCAACGGTAACGTGAGAAACTTTGGACTCATCGACAATCTGCCTGAGGGCTGCTGCGTAGAGGTGCCGGTACTGGCGTCCAAATACGGGTTTGAGCCCATCCACGTAGGCCCATTGCCGCCACATCTGGCAATCCTGAACAACATAAACGCCATGTGCGAGGAGCTGGCGGTTGAAGGCGCTTTAACCGGCGATCCCACCAAGATATACCAGGCCATCTACTTTGACCCCTTGACGTCGGCAGTGCTCAGCCTGGCAGAAATCAAGCAGATGGTCAGAGAAATGTTTGAAGTGAACAAGGATTGGTTGCCTCAATTCAAGCACTTCTGCTGATACAAAACCTCGTTTTTAAACAATGCTTACGATCAAATCGCCGGGAAAGCCTACTCTTTTAAGTGTAGGATGAAAGGCGGTTTGATGTAGTAGGGCTGGACCGGTCCGAATTTAAGCCTCCGGAGAAAGGGGCCTCTGCACGCGGGTGCCGGAGAGCAATTCCTGCATTCGTGTGAGTCCCCTTCGATGAAAGAGGAAGCCCACCTTCTTCAAAGGTGGGAGGAGGTCACACTACTGTATCGATAGATGCGTGCTACTATATGTTGCTCTACATCGCTTTTTAAGTTTATCTTACTGCTTTCTCAAGTTTAAAAGGGGCTGAACGAATACATCCAGCCCCTTTCCGTTTTAAATTAAAAGGGTATATTTACCTTTTGACGGCATTCCTTTTGAAAGCCTTGTAACCATACTGCACCAGAGCTATGAGAGTCAAAACCACGGCTATGTACAGCAGGATATTATAATACGGCAATTTAAGCACGGTGGCCACCACTGCCACATAAAAGGAAGCTGTAGCGGCTTTGCCAAAAAAATTTGCTTCCACCACTATGTTGCGGTTTTTATAAAGAAAAGCGGCTCCAGCGATCATAAGGAACTCCTTCACAAACACGATCAATATTATGGGTGCCGGGATAATGCCTTTGACGTACAGGGAGATAAGAACGGTGATCAACATGAGCTTATCGGCCAATGGGTCCATCAGCTTTCCCCATTTGGTAATGAGGCCATACTTTCTGGCGATGTATCCATCCAAAAGGTCAGTTGCCCCGGCCACAATAAACACCACAATACCCCACAAAACATTGTTCTGTATATCCGGATTGTAAAACACGTATATGAAAACCGGAATCAGGCAAAACCTTATAACCGTCAATATATTGGGTATGTTCATTGCATTACCTCTTTCGTTGATTGCGTTTTAATTGGTCATATCATTAGTCATACAACGCTCCCATATAATTTTGGGGCATTCTATTTGATGCCATCCAAACTCTAGCAGTGTTTTCGTATTTAATGATCCTCTACTAAAACAAAAAACAGGTCACAAAACACTCCACCTTGACCTTAAAGCAAAGTTAGAATAAAATATAAAATTATAGAATGGTCGGGGTGACAGGATTTGAACCTGCGACCTTCTCGTCCCGAACGAGACGCGCTACCAAGCTGCGCTACACCCCGACTTTCTGGAGCCAACAAGGGGATTCGAACCCCTGACCTGCGGTTTACGAGACCGCTGCTCTACCAGCTGAGCTATGTTGGCATATTAAACTCTCAATGCAATAATAGATTATAGCATAAATTCTTTTACTTGTCATCATTATTTTTCAAGTTTTTGCTCTTTCCAATTAAAAATTTTCACTCCAATGCTCAAAAAATCGCATAAGAGAAAGAACAGGCCAACAGATTGACCTGTTCTTCCACAAGAAATGGGGATAAGAGTTACTGCGAGTCCAAGATATATTGCCCCATATTCCTGCCTGTACATATCTCCTCTTAACAATTTCACCATCATAGGTAAAGTGTACTTTTCAAGTTTTGATATAAGCAAAAATTTTGGTTATTTAAAAGCTCGATAATTTCGACAAAAAGAAAAGGTATTTATTCAACACCCTCAGAAAATGTTCTCTGAGGATGTTGAATAAAAGCAGTTAACACTACAACGGCTTATTATTCTAATATATCTTTGGTTTCCTGGTAGATCTCGTTGGTCATTTGGACGAGCCTATCGGAACCCTTAGCTTTGCACTCCTGTACGAATGCATCCCAATCTTTTTCAATGTCAGCCTGCCCTGTAATGAACTGCAATGTCATCTGCTTCACATAATCCATCAACGACTGGCTGATCATATTAGCCTCTTCTCTCTCCACCTCATCCATCAACACCGGAGGTGCTGGAGGACGAAGCGTGCATATCTCATTAGCCTTCTGTATAAAATTCCTTGCTTCCTCGGTCATATAAGAGTACATGAGTTCCTTGTGCCCATTATATATGGAAAAGATAAATACACCATTGCCCATACCAAAATCATTTCTAAGATCTTTAGCATTTTCATCGTCTACATTGATTCCCAAATATCCTGCCTTTATACCGGGCAACAATTCGAATTTATCTCCTACTTTCTTGTAAGTTACACCTTCCACTCCCCATCTGGTTAAAGTCTGGCCCTCCTCGCTATACCACAGCCAGTCAACAAACTTCATAAGGGCTTCAAAGTTTGGATTGTCTAACGCCTTCTTGGTTATGACAATACCATTATCCAACCTCATTCCAGAAATAACTCTTCCTTTTGGTCCCTCGAGCGGCGGTAACATATCAACTTTGAAGTTACCCTCACCCAGAGTCTCCTTCATCTTCTGGCGCATCGAAATTATTTCCTGAGTATTGGTGCTTATAACAAAGGATTTACCAGTAGCGAATTTCTGATTTACAGCGATTTCATCTTCCTGAGTAAAAGATTCGGGATCCATCAACCCCTCTTTAACCAATCTGTTGAAGTATTTCAGCATTTCCTTGTATTCGTCCGTAATGGGGTAGAATCCAAATTCATCCCTATCCCTGTAGTAGTAAATTCCATTGCCAGCACCCCAACCACCCTGGACGCCAAAGCTGAGTGAAGCGAAATTGAGCAGTGCATCGCCCTTCCATCTATCAGAGAAGGGATATGTGTCTGGATACAGCTCTTTTAGCTTTTTTAAAGCGTTATACAAATCTTCCCAGCTTTCTGGTATTGGAATATTGTGCTTTTCAAATATATCCGTCCTTATTGCCAGAGAATAGTCAGCAACGGCTATTTCGCGAAGCCCTGGTAATACGTAGAATTTTCCGTCTTTTTGCTTAATGGTTTTGAGGTCTTCCTGCAAATTCCATTCCTCAATTTGCCTTGAGAAATTGGGCATCAAGTGTATATAGTCGCTAACAGGTATTATTGCCCCCGCAGGAATAAAGTTCACTTCCTGACCTGGATAAGTGCTAGGAACAATCTCGGGAGCTTCGCCGGTGCTGATGAGAAGGTTCCTCTTTTGCTCATAGTCGCTCATGGGTACAATGGTAAGTTCAAGTTCCACATTGGTTCTTTTCTTTATTTCATCCCACAAGATCCAATCTTCTCTATAAGGATAAGACGGATGATCCCTGTAAAGCATTGTAAATTTCGCAGGTTCTTTCAATGGGAAAGTAATTTCCTCTTCTCCGGATTTTTTCCCGCCATCAGACGGCTCTTCAGTGGGTTGTTCAGTTGTACCATCTCCATTTTCACCAGTACCAGATTTTTCAGGCGTTTCCTTTTTTCCACAACCTGTAAACATTACACCTAGCATGGACACTATGAGAATACAAGCTATCAGCAATATTGCTTTCTTATTCATCATCAAATCCTCCTCTTTTTTTTAAGATTTTAATCTTTTTCTTTTTCTGGTGAACTCAAGCCTTTCAATCATCTTTAATTATTGTCACTGTATTGCCTTATATCACCTCCTCAGCAAATTAATTAACCTTTCAATGATCCTATCATTATACCTTTCACAAAGTATTTCTGCACAAACGGATAAATCATTATTATCGGTAGAGCGCTTACTACCATACTAGCCGACTTTATGGTAGCCTCTATATCACCAAATCCTTCAACATCTCCACCCACTATTTCTCTGGCCTTTTGGGCCCCCGCAATTATATTCCTCAAATACAGCGATACAGGGAACAGCTCTTTCATATCGAGATAGATAAAGGGCCCAAACCAGTTGTTCCATATTCCAACTGCATAAAAGAGCGACATTGTGGCCAATATGGGTTTAGACAGCGGCAGCACAATTCTAAATAGTATACCGTATGTGTTCATTCCGTCAATTGCTGCTGCTTCTTCCAGCTCATCTGGTATCCCCTCAAAAAAGGTCTTGGTAACCAGTACGTTGTAGGTACTGATTGCCCCCGGTATGATTACAGCCCATATGGTATTTCTCATCTGCAACATTCTGCTTACTAGCAAATAAGTAGGAATCAAACCGCCACTGAAGAACATCGTAAACAATATGAACCCTAACAGCACTCCCCTACCCTTCAAATTTTTCTTAGACAGAGGATACGCCAAGAGGACAGTCAGAGCTAATGATATTACAGTCCCTACTACCGTATAAATGATCGTATTTCTATAGCTAATCCAAAAATCACTATCCTTTAGCAGCACCCTGTAAGTCCCTAGCGTAAACCCCTTGGGGTAAAAAGTAATTTCGCCCGCATATACATATTTTTCGCTGCTCATCGATAAGGCAGTTAGATAAAGAAAAGGGTACAGCGTAATAATTACTACACATATCATTATCACAATATTTATAACATCAAACACGCTTATTCTCTTTTTGTTTGCAAATTTCAACCATCGTCCCCCCCTTTTTACCACAAGCTGCTATCAGTAAATTTCCTGGACAGATAATTTGCAGTAGTCAGCAGAAATACCCCTATTAACGATTCAAAGAGACCAACTGCGGCACCATAGCTATAATTGTTCATAGTTAAACCCATTCTATAGAGGAAAGTAGAAATAACATCCGCAGTCTCATAGGTGAGAGGGCTATAAAGCAGTAATATCTTTTCAAAACCTACAGCCATCAAGCTACCAATATTTAATATCAATAGCACCATAACAGTAGGCATTATACCAGGAATTGTAACATATCTCATTTGTTGGAATCTATTTGCCCCGTCAATCCTTGCCGCCTCATATAATTCAGGATTAATACCAGAAAGCGCTGCAAGATAAATAATGGAGTTCCACCCCAGCTGCTGCCAAATGCCTGATGTTATATAGATGGTTCTAAACCAACGCGGATCCGAAACGAAATCTATCGTTCTTCCCGTCAAATCCTTGAGTATCATATTCACTACGCCTATAGAGGGAGATAGAATCTCCTTGATCATTCCCACCACTATAACAGTTGATATAAAGTGAGGCAAATAGGAAACCGTTTGAACAAATTTCTTGAACGTTAGATTTTTTAACTCATTAAGCAGCAGGGCAAAAATTATTGGAAAAGGAAAACTTATCACTAGATACTCAACACTTAGAATTATGTTATTTCTAAATGCACGCCAGAACCCTTCATCTCTTAAAAACATCTTGAAATACCTCAGGCCAACCCATTCGCTACCATAAACTGGTCCGCCTGGTTGGTACCTCCTAAATGCTATGACAACTCCATACATAGGAATATATCTGAAGATAAAATAGTGAACCAGCGGCAAAAGCAAAAGGGTATATAATTGCCAATCCTTCTTTATAGCTTTCCATAGTTGTTTGGACCTACCAACCTTTGCTTTTGCTACAACCCTTGTTGCATCTTGAGCTTCAATTCTGGACTCCATATCCACCCTCCTTCTCCATAGTTTGTCAACTCAACAAAGTTCATTATGTTATATTCGACGCAAATACAAAAAATCCTTCTTTAATATAAAAAATTTTTTATTGTTTTTTAAAACGGCTTCATAAACTGTATGCGATTAACTTAGTACGTTCCTATTAATCTGTTACTTTACCTTCAAAATTTCCCAATATACACAAGTTCCCGCTTGACAGTAGAGAAATTGTAGATATAAAATATCTTATGTAATTAGTTAGCTAACTAACTATTTATTAAACCAAGCATTAAGCTTCAGCTATCCTTATGCAATCTCTCATCATCACTCCAAAATCAAGGAGATGAAAGCCATGCAACCGTGTAAACCCACACCTGATGAACCTTTGGGACGCCTGTTTGCACACACCTCTAAACTACACCGCGACCTTTTCAGAAAGCTGGCCCACAGGAATGGCCTTGAACATGGCCAGCCCATCGCGCTGGCGGTTATCATAGCCAACGAAGGTATAAGTCAGCGCCAGCTCAGCGAAAAGCTGTTTATAACACCCGCCTCCACCACTGCACTTCTGCAAAAACTGGAAAAGGCCGGACTGATTGAGAGAATGCCCGACCCCAACGACCAGCGGGCCTTTTGCATCTACGCAACTGAAAAGGGGCGTATGGTGGATCAACAGATGAAGGAAGGGCTGAAAGAACTGGAAGAGGCCTGCTTCCACAATTTTACCGAACAAGAACTTAAGGAATTTCGCAGGCTTCTTCTGAAACTCCACGACAACTTATGCAACTTAAATGAACAGGAATGGAGGGGCAATACATGATAAGGATATCGCGCTATCTAAAGCCTTACTGGGCATATGTCTTGCTGGCACCCCTTTTTATGGCTTTGGAAGTCTACATGGACCTTTTACAGCCCAACTATATGGCAGACATAGTGGACAATGGCATTGCCAATGGAGACATGAACTACGTCTTAACCAGGCTTCTTATAATGCTTGGCATCGCCTTTGTGGGAATGCTGGGCGGCATAGGCTGCATCTACGCATCCAGCGTTGCTGCCCTCGGATTTGGTACCGATATCCGTTCGGATCTGTTCCGCAAGATCCAGACCTTTTCTTTTACCAATCTTGACCGTTTCCCAACCCCGTCACTAATTACCCGCCTTACCAATGACGTTACTCAGCTTCAAAACGTGGTTACCATGTCTCTGGCCATGATGATACGCGCTCCTCTGCTGTGTATCGGTTCCATAATAATGACCATAAAAATAAGCCCTTCCCTGGCTTCGGTGCTTTTGATAGCCTTACCGCTCACCATCATAGGCATAATAGTCATAATCAGAATAGGCTTCCCTCTGTTTAGAAAAGTCCAGTCCAAAATAGACAGGGTAAACACCATAATGCGGGAAAACTTGGCAGGAATCCGGCTGGTAAAGGCATTTCTGCGAAAGGACTTCGAGGAAAACCGGTTTCAAACCGCCAACGAGGACTTGCGCGATACCGCCATCAAAGCCGGCAGAATCATGGCAACCGGAATGCCGCTTTTGATGCTGATTACCAACCTTGCCACTGTGGCGGTATTATGGATGGGCGGTATAAAGGTGCAAAATGGCGGCCTACAAATTGGAGACCTTATTGCATTCATCAATTACCTAGTGAGGATAATGATGTCGCTGGTGATGATCGCCTTTAACCTGATAGCCTTTTCCAGAGGTAAGGTTTCGGCTGACCGCATAAGAGAAGTGCTGATGGAACAGCCTGATATCGTGGATCCAGGAGAAAACCCAGATGGCGCTTCAGAAGATCTCAAAATAACCCGCGGGCAGGTAGTATTCGAGAATGTCACCTTCAGCTACAGCCCGGACGGAGAACCGGTTTTGAAAAACATCTCTTTCACAGCTGAGCCAGGCGAAACAGTAGCCATACTTGGCGAGACGGGGTCCGGCAAGACCACCCTGGTAAACCTTATACCCCGGCTCTATGACCCACAGGAAGGCCGCATACTGATCGACGGTGTCGACGTTCGAAAGTACAGCCTTTACAACCTCAGAAAAGAAATCGGAATGGTAATGCAAACATCTCTCCTCTTCTCGGGAAGCATCCTTGATAACCTCCGCTGGGGAGACCCCGATGCAGACCTGGAAAAAGCCATAGAAGCAGCTTCTATAGCCCAGGCCCACGACTTCATTATGCAAACCCCCAACGGCTATCAAACCGATTTAAGCCAGGGAGGAGTCAATCTGTCAGGCGGCCAAAAGCAGCGCTTGAACATCGCGCGTGCGCTCATGAAAAGGCCCAAAATACTTATTCTGGATGACGCCACCAGCGCTGTCGATATGGCAACAGAGCTTAAAATACAGCAGGCTTTAAGAAGGTGGAACCACAAGTGTACCACCTTCATAATAGCTCAACGCATAAGTTCAGTCATGGATGCCGACAAGATCATCATCCTGGAGCAAGGACGCATAGCAGGAATAGGCACCCACGAAGAGCTTCTTGCTTCCAACCCGCTGTACCAGGATATATACAGGTCACAGATTGGAAAGGAGGTACAACAATATGCCTGAGGATAGACATAATGCCCAGGACAGTTTACATCAACCTGATAAGACAGATTCAACCTCACGGGATAATATGCGCAGCGGCAACTCTCATGAACATGGCATGCGCGGCGTTGGTGGTCCTGGTATGCGCGGATTTGGCAGGAGGGGTCCACACGGCCGGTTCATGTGGCCTGGAGAAAGGCCCAAAAATTTGGGTAATACCCTTATCAGACTGAGTAGATACCTAAAAGAAGATACAGTGGCTCTGATACTGGTTATACTATCCATCCTCCTCAACACGGCATGCACCCTTATAGGGCCTTTGCTCATAGGGCAGGCCATAGACCAATACATCATTCCCGGAGACTTTCAAGGGCTAGTGCGAATCTCATTTCTCCTTCTGGGCGTTTATACACTAAACTCGCTGGCTGCCTTTTTGCAAGGGTTCTTTATGGCTTCTATATCCGAAAAGACGGTGGCTCGCATGCGCAGAGACCTGTTCAGCAAGTATCAGGTACTGCCACTGAAATTCTTCGATTCGCACACCCACGGGGAGCTGATGAGCCGTATCACCAATGATATAGATACTGTTTCCATCACCCTCCACGCCAGTTTAACCCAGTTTATCTCAGGCGTTATCACCATAACAGGTACCATAATACTCATGCTATCAAAGAGCATAATACTTACCCTAATAACTTTATCGGTAATCCCATTGATGGTTCTTCTGACCCGGCTTATAACCAACCATACCGGCAGGCTTTTTATAGAACAACAAAAAACTCTGGGTGAGCTCAACGGCAAGATAGAGGAGACCATTTCAGGCCAAAGAGTTGTCAAGCTGTTCTGCCGCGAACAACGCGTCATCGCTGAGTTTGAAGAATCCAATCAACGGCTGAAGAAGACAGCTTTGAAGGCTCAAGTGCTATCGAGAATCATGGGACCAACCATGAACATGCTCAACAACCTAGGCTTTGCGCTCATTGCAGGAATCGGGGGCCTGCTTGCCGTCAGAAACGTTGGAGGTACCATAACGGTAGGCACAATCTCCATATTTCTTAACTACTCAAGGCAGTTTACTCGCCCCATAAACGAACTTGCAAATCAATACAACATGGTTTTGTCAGCAGCAGCCGGCGCTGAACGGGTATTTCAGGTTTTGGATCAAGAGCCCGAGCCTGCCGACGCTCCAGATGCTGTGGACCTCAGAGAAATAGGCGTAAAAGGGCACGTGGAGTTCGAAAACGTCTCATTTGCATATGACGATGAGCACCTGGTTCTGAAGAACTTTTCCCTTGAGGTAAAACCCGGTCAAACGGTGGCCCTAGTCGGGGAAACCGGAGCCGGTAAAACCACGATAATCAACCTTCTTATGCGATTTTATGACGTTAAAGAGGGGAGTATACGCATAGATGGTATCGATATAAGAAAAATCAAGCGCGAAAGCCTACGCTCCTCTTTGGGAATCGTACTGCAGGATACCTATCTATTCAACGCCAGCGTTCGCGAAAATATACGGTACGGCCGTTTGGACGCCACCGACGAAGAAGTGGAACAGGCAGCCAAAATCGCCCATGCTCACGATTTCATCATGCGCCTGCCTCAAGGGTACGACACCATTCTCACCGACGACGGTGGAAACTTGAGCCACGGACAACGCCAGCTTCTAGCCATTGCCCGGGCAGTGCTGGCCGATCCGGCCATACTCATACTGGACGAAGCAACCTCCAGCGTGGATACCCGCACCGAGATATATATCCAAAAAGCGATGCTAAATCTGATGAAAGGCCGTACCAGCTTCGTCATAGCCCACAGGTTGAGCACCATAAAAGACGCTGATTTAATTGTAGTGATAGACAAGGGGAGGCTTGTAGAAAAGGGCACGCATCAGGAATTGTTGGAACGTAAAGGGGTCTACTACAACCTCTATCGAAGCCAGTTTGTTCGCACCCCTCAGGCCGAGGACAAAAACATAGAAGCTGCTTTATTAAACTAAAAAGGAGAGAGCGTTGTGCTGCTCTCTCCTTTTTTTGCTTTTCGGATATTTGCCATGTTTTTAATCATATAACAACGGCTTTAGCTCCTCTGAATCAATGTTGGTTTTATCATACCAGTAAAAGCCTGTATCGATTTCCTTACACCACATTATCGCCAACTGCATCTCTTTTCATCATACCCTTTTTTATCCTGTTCTTCAGCTTAAACACCCATCCGCCCATGGTTCCCATAGGACAGAAGGCACACCAAGTCCTCTGATGATAGTAAATACCAAGTATGATATCGATTATCGTGGTTATAAGAACCATGCGAACAAATACTGCCCCTACACTGGACCAATTGCCCCATGCAAAGGTCAACTGTATGGCAAAAAAGCTCATCAGCATTATCAGGAATATCACCTTAAATGTGGTAGTCTTAAACACGCCGGGAATGCCCTTCTTTAGAGTAATCTTCTTCAATATCACGTCGTTGAAACTACCCCTTGGGCAAAACGAGTTACACCACTTCCTCCCCATGAAGGGCGCTGTAACCACCGGTGCAAGCATGCACACCAGCGCAACCACCCCTATTGCCGGATATACAAGGCCTGCAATGCAAAACGCTATCAGCACAAGCCATAAATACTGTTTGGCTGAGTTCATTACCATATCTTACCATATCACCTCCTGCGATTACTCTATGGTATTATCATTATATTAAGAAAATACGATATTTATTATATTAAAAATCTACAAAAATGCAAACCCCTTAATTTCAATTTTTATTCGATCAATCTGAGCCCCAGTTCTTTGGCATAAAGCCATGCTTCTTTATATTCTTCCGGACTTAATCTCCGCGCAATCTCCTCGTATTTATAAGCCTTATAGTGAGGGTAATACTGATCCATGAGATTAACTGCGCAGTCGGGCGAAAGCTCTTCTTTTATGAACCTCAAAATTTCCTTGGTATCCTCAAGCCCTCCGGGCATTACGAGATGCCTTATCAAAAGCCCCTTATAAGCCACTCCCCTTTCATCCAGCTTCAAACCGCCCACCTGGCGATCCATTTCCTTCAAAGCGCTCTTTACATACTTAGGATAATCCCTTACTTTGGAATATTTTACACCCCGTTCCTCTATGCTGTACTTGAAGTCCGGCATGTATATATCCACCACTCCATCGAGCAGCCTAAGGGTTTCCACCCTCTCGTACCCTCCGCAATTGTAAACAAGCGGCAGTTCCAGTCCCTTCTGTGCTGCAATATACAGCGCTTCCAGGATATTTGGCACGAAATGCGTGGGAGTGACCAGGTTTATGTTATGGCAGCGATAATGGTTCTGTATAACCAGCATTACTTCAGCTAACACCTCGTTGGACACAACCTCTCCCTCTCCCCCATGGCTCAACTCACAATTCTGACAAAACACGCATCTCATATTGCAGTAACCAAAGAATATAGTACCTGAGCCATTTCTGCCCACCAGAGGAGGCTCTTCGCCAAAGTGGGGGCCGTAGCTGGCCACCACTGCTTCATCATATGAGCGGCAGAATCCCATTGCTCCCTTCCTGTTGACCCCACACTCATGGGGACACAGGTTGCATTCATCAAGGTGTTTTCTGGCTTCCCTCACCCTGTTTTTAAGCTCATCACTTTCCAGAAGCTTTAAATAACCAGGTTTATATTTTGCCATACAAAGCCCTCCCTAAACTAACGCATATTGAAGCCACACCCAATTCTCAATACCAACAACATTATTGTCCTCTAAAATAGAATTATACCCTGCAAACTGAATTGCAGGATATATATAACGTTAACGCTATTGCTTTAAATGGCAAAATAACCTATCAACTATCTTTCAAACTCGTGAGAATGGCTGCGCTTGAGCTCGGGTATCGCATGGCCTCGCCCTGTCTTTTCAAGCGATTCACAGCGATGCTTTAGATGCCCCTTGGCATGGAGCGGGCCTTCTATATTTTCCAAATACAGGGCTTTGGAGAAAACAAACAGCTACATCACTATGCCACATAAGGAGATGTTTGTTACCTCTTCTATGCCTTTGCCACTGCCACAAGTGCGCTCTTATTTTCATACCTCCACTCCCAGGAAAACCCTCACCAGAAAGCCGATCAAGAAGCTGAGGGCTGCAACCCCCAGGCTTATGGATACCATCTCCAGAAAGCGCCTTTTAAAGTCCAAATCCTTGGCCACCGAAACGTAAAAATTAAATATAAGTATGACCAGCACGGCGTTTATGACCGTAAGCCCCAAGCACAGGAAATAACTTTCAAACAGCAAATACGGGAAGATAAGGAACAGCACCGTAAAAACGTAGGCAAGGCCTGTATAGATAGCCGCTTTAATCGGGATCTGTGACTCTCCCTCAGATTTTGTGGATAAATATTCAGAAGCCGCCATCGAGAAGGATGCCGCTATTCCCGTTATGAAACCGCTAAGCGCGATCAACCTGGTGTTTTGAAGTGCAAAGGTCAGCCCTGCCAGGGTACCCGTCAGCTCCACCAGCGCATCGTTAAGCCCTAATACCATTGACCCAACGTAATTTAAATGCTCCTCCTCGATGAGCTCCATAAGCTTCTTTTCATGCCTGTCCTCATCCTGAACGATCTTATGTATCTCAGGCATGGTATCGGCCAATTTGGTGTATACCTCTTCAGCCCGTTGTTCGCCTTTTTCCATCAGCTTGACACCAAACGTAAGGCCAAAAACCCTCGAAATTATAAAGTACAGCCATACCTTCCATCTATCGGGCTTCATGTCCTGCCGAGTAATCCTCTGCCAGAATTTATAATGTGCCAGCTCTTCATCGGCTATCTCGGCCAAAACCTCTTTGTTGTGCTGGTCCTTTATCGAGGCAGACAATTTGGTATAGATGTGATATTCGGTGATCTCATTTTTCTGCGCCGCAAGGATGGCCTCTCTTTGCTCAGGGGTTAGATCATTAAAATCCATATACACTTCCTCCTTTGGCAGAGATTAAAGTACAAATCACCTACATAATATCTTTTAATTTAGTCTTCTTTAGTCTTCTATAGATTTAATGAAAGTCCTTCAAAAAATTTAAAATAATTTGCCAAAACAGTATTGACAAAAAATTAACGATTTGCTATAATGCAAAGCGTTACAACTTAAACCTAATTTGGTGGCGCTGTCGTATATTATGGATATACAAAGGTCCAAATATACTGCAATTCAGCGTTGCTTCGTTCATTGCAAAGCCACGAAGACAAGGTATATTTAAGTTGGGATTGCCATTTATCCTGCAAATCCCAATTTTTTAGAAAAGATATAGTTAAATTTTTAACAATAATGCAAGGATTATTGCAAAAGGAGGAGGAAAAATATGGCCAGAGAAAACCTGTCATTGGTAGTAAACAACACTGAAGATGTAAAGGCCGAAATCGATGCCATGGTGGAAAACGCAAACAAGGCCCTGGAAGAATTCATGGAAATGACCCAGGAGCAAGTCGACAGCATCGTAAAGGCCATGGCTCTGGCGGGAATCGACCACCATATGAGGTTAGCCAAGCTTGCCGTAGAAGAAACCCAGAGAGGCGTATACGAAGACAAGATAATCAAGAACCTTTTTGCCACTGAGTATATATACAACAGCATAAGGCATCAGAAAACGGTGGGCGTGATCAGGGAGAACGACCTTGAAGGCTATGTAGAAATAGCAGAGCCGGTAGGCGTGATCGCGGGCATCACCCCTGTGACAAACCCCACCTCTACCACGATGTTCAAATCGCTTATATCCATGAAAACCCGAAATCCAATTATATTCGCTTTCCATCCTGCGGCCCAAAGGTGCAGCAGTGAAGCCGCCAGAGTTATGAGAGATGCAGCCATCAAAGCAGGCGCTCCCAAGCATTGCATTCAATGGATAGAACGGCCATCCCTTGAGGCCACGCAATATCTCATGGCCCATCCAGGCGTATCTCTGATACTGGCAACCGGTGGCGCCGGCATGGTGAAAGCAGCGTATAGCAGCGGCAAACCCGCCCTTGGAGTGGGACCGGGCAATGTGCCGTGCTACATCGAAAAGACGGCCGACATCAAAAGGGCCATCACCGATTTGATTCTCTCAAAGACATTTGACAACGGCATGATATGCGCTTCCGAGCAGGCAGTGATCCTTGATGAAGACATTGCCCAGCAGGCCGTAGATTACATGAAGGAAAACAAATGCTATTTCCTCACTCCAGAGGAGATTAAAAAGCTTGAGGCAGTCGCAATCGATAACAAAAAGGGAATGATGAATTCGGCGGTGGTTGGCCAGTCGGCTTATACCATAGCTAAGATGGCGGGTATAGAAGTTCCTCAGGATACAAAGATTCTAGTCGCTCACCTTGAAGGCGTGGGTCCCGAGTACCCATTGTCCAGGGAAAAGCTGAGCCCTATACTAGCGCTTTACATCGTTAAGGATTACGAAGAAGGGGTTAAGGTAGCACAGCAGATAGTTGAATTTGGTGGCCTTGGCCATTCGGCCGTCATCCATTCTGAGAATCCCAAAGCAATAGAACTATTTTCCAAAAAGGTCAAGGTGGGCAGGCTGATTGTCAATTCCCCATCGAGCCATGGCGCCATAGGGGACATATACAATACCAATATGCCATCGCTTACACTGGGTTGCGGGTCCTATGGTGGGAATTCCACTACCGCCAACGTATCAGCCGTCAATTTGATCAATATAAAGAGGGTGGCTAAAAGACGGGTCAACATGCAGTGGTTCAAAGTCCCACCCAAAATTTACTTTGAACCCAATTCCATTCAGTATCTTGAAAAGATGCCAGACATCAGCCGGGCCTTCATAGTGACTGACCCTGCCATGGTCAAACTGGGATATGTGGATAAGGTGCTGTACTACCTCAGAAAGAGGCAGCAGTACGTCCATTCCGAGATTTTCGCCGAAGTGGAGCCTGACCCTTCCATCGATACGGTAAAGCGCGGAAGCGAACTCATGAACAAATTCAAGCCTGATGTCATAATAGCCCTGGGGGGAGGGTCAGCAATCGACGCTGCAAAGGCCATGTGGCTGTATTACGAATATCCCGACACCGACTTCACTTCCCTGCGGCTAAAGTTCATGGACATACGCAAGAGGGCCTTTAACTTCCTCAAGCTTGGCCGTAAGGCAAAGCTGGTGGCCATCCCCACCACCTCTGGGACGGGCTCCGAGGTAACCTGCTTTGCGGTGATAACAGATAAGAGGAACAACACGAAATATCCCCTAGCCGATTATGAACTCACCCCTGATGTGGCCATAATCGATCCCAATTTAGTTATCACCGTACCCCCTCACATAACAGCCGATACGGGAATGGATGTGCTGACCCATGCAATAGAAGCCTACGTATCCACCATGGCTTCAGACTATACCGATGCACTGGCCATAAAGGCGATACAGCTGGTGTTTGAATACCTGCCACGGGCTTACAAAGATGGCAATGACAAAGAGGCCAGAGAAAAGATGCACAACGCATCCTGCATAGCCGGTATGGCTTTCACCAACGCATTCCTGGGCATCAACCACAGCCTAGCGCACAAGCTTGGAGGAGAATTCCACATCCCTCATGGTCGGGCCAATGCCATACTGCTTCCGCACGTGATCGAATATAATGCTCAAAAGCCCACAAAATTTGCTACCTGGCCCAAATACCAGCACTATGTAGCCGACAAAAAATACGCTGAAATAGCCAGGTACCTCGGCCTTCCGGCATCTACCGCCCAAGAAGGGGTACGCAGCCTGATCGATGCCATCGTAAATTTGATGAAGCAACTCAACATGCCATTGACCATTGCGGAATGCGGCGTACCGCGGGAGGAATTCGAGGCAAAGGTAAAAGAACTGGCAGATAAGGCATTTGAAGACCAGTGCACCGTCACCAATCCCAGGATGCCACTGGTAAGCGAGCTGGAGGAAATATATAGAAAAGCATATGGGAGATGAGCTATAAAAACCGTAATGCGTTGTGGAAAGTAGGCCATCGAGTAGGAGGGGGCGATTAACCCCCGTCCCCTCACACCACCGGACATGCGGGTCCGCATCCGGCAGTTCACCAAGCTTGACGAAGACTTTGATAGCGCTCGATTAAGCTCGTCAGGCCCTGGGTTTGCCAGTAGAGAGACTGTCCAAAATTTTGTGTATGGATGAATAGCAAAGCTCCTTTCTGGATAAAATTAACAACATAAAATCAGAAAGGAGCGTTTTATTATGGGTGTTTTGCCAAAAGAAGTGGTAAGAGAAATAATTAAGGAAAACAATTTTCAAACTCCTCAAGAAATTATGAAATTCTTGAAGGACTCCTTTAAGGATATCCTTCAAGAAATGCTGGAGGCAGAAATGGATGTACATCTTGGCTACTCCAAAGGTAAAAAACCGCCTGCCAACTCTCACAATACCAGAAATGGCTATAGTTCTAAGACTGTACGCAGTGAACTGGGACCTGTTGAATTGAATATCCCAAGAGACCGCAAAGGAGAATATAATCCTAAAATAGTACCTAAATACTCAAGAGATGTTTCTGGCATTGAAGAAAAGGTTATATCTTTGTATGCCAAAGGGATGAGCACCAGAGACATTCACGAACAAATCAAGGAACTATACGGAGTAGAAGTATCGGCTGAGCTGGTAAGTAAGATAACTGAGGGGATAGTACCTGAGATAAAGGAATGGCAAAACAGGCCGCTTGAAAAGGTGTATCCATTCATCTTCATGGATGCCATACACTATAAGGTACGTGATGAAGGACAGGTTAATAAACGAGCCGCCTATGTGGTTGTAGGGATAGACCTTGAAGGTTACAAGGACATTCTTGGCATATGGATTGGGGATAATGAATCAGCAAAGTTCTGGCTAGGTGTACTTAACGACCTTAAGAACAGAGGGGTAGAGGACGTACTGATATTTTGCCTAGATGGGTTAACGGGCTTAGAAGAGGCTATTGAGGCTGTATATCCGAAGGCAGAGGTACAAAGGTGCATAATCCACCAGCTGCGCAATTCCTTCAAATACGTGTCATATAAGGATTTAAAGGAGTTTACAAAGGATTTCAAGAGCGTATATACAGCACCGAATGATGAAACTGCTTTAGAGATGTTGTATGAACTTAAAAAAAATGGGAGAAAGAATACCCTTATGCATTCCGCAAAGGAGCCAAAGGCTCCCATACACAAAATTATTTACACTTCCTTCTTAGATTCAATTAACTACTATAGATGGTATCATTACCCTCAATAATACCTATACCCTCTCCGCGCAATGAATATCCTGTGGATAAACATCCCGGCCAAAAACCCGCTTATGTGTGCCCACCAGGCTATACCACCCACGCTTCCGCCGCCTATCCACTGTATGACCCCCGAATACAGCTGGCTTATAAACCACAAAATCAGGTATATGAAGGCCGGCACGTGTATGAACATGGGCAAGAAGAAAAAGAACGGAACCAGGGTCACAATCCTGGAATGAGGGAACAGAATGAAGTAAGCGCCCATGACGCCGGCAATAGCTCCTGAAGCCCCAACGGTAGGCACATTTGATGTGGGGTTGAACAAAAAATGGGTAAATCCCGCCACCAAACCACACAGGATATAGAATATCACAAACCTTATGCTGCCCATTAAATCCTCCACGTTATCGCCAAACAGCCACAGCACCCACATATTGCTTAGGAGGTGTACCCAGTTACCGTGAAGAAACATGCTCGAAAAAAGGGGCATGTATGTACTTGCTTCAAAAAACCCGAGCTGTGCTATCGATTTTAAAAACCTGGCAGGTATAAACCCGTACTGGTACACGAACTGTGCAAACCTCACGTCGGGCATCAATGACTGACCTACAAATATCATTACATTGATGACTATAAGCAGAACTGTTGCCAAGGGTTCGCGCCTGCTGGGTATGGTATCTCTCAATGGAATCATGACAATATTCCCCTTCTTCTCTTATAACTATCCATTTTTATACTACCATTTTTATAAACCGTTTTCAATCGATATTCGCCCAGAATATACAAAAATTGAAAAGCAGCTTTAATTATCAATGGCTATGTGTTAAACTTATTATGACAACTCGCCGTACCAATTATTCGACAAAAGGCGAGCCAATATCAATAAAAATAATATTTTGCTTAAAGAAAAGTTCTCTTCAGGCAAGCAGTTTTGTTAACTGCGATGCCTAATGTCAATAAAATTTGCTTATAAGGAAGGGACAGGCTACCATGCATCTTTTTGATGTGCTGCCGCAAAATCTGTTCTCCATTCTGGCATCCAAAAACAAATATATTTACGCGGATGCGCTGTTCGTGCTGAGAAAGGCCTTCCGCCAGGAGATGACCATAAAGAAGGACGACCTGGTCTCCATGCTCATATCCAACCTGGATGAGAAAATGCTGGGCGTCGATATGTCGGAAGAGCTGGAGGATATGGAAGAGCCTTTAAATGAAAATAATTTGAACGGTACCAATGAAAGCAACATCAGCCTATCAGCCATCGCACACTTTATATTGAGGCGCCTTAAAGACACCGGCTGGATCGATATAGAGTATCAGGATGACTCCTTCGAGGAAGTGGTTACGCTTCCGGATTATTCCATAAAGCTCATCAACCTGCTATTTTCCTTTACCGACGAAAACTTGAAGGAGTACAATTCCTATGTGTTTTCCACTTACTCGGCCTTAAAGACCGCCCATGAAGAGCAGGAAGACTCCAGCAATTATAACGCACTGCTCACGGCATACGAAAACACCGTCAAGCTGGTGGATGAGCTCAAGTCCCTGCACAACAACATCCGCCGCTATCATCAGGCTTTAAGCGAGTTTGCAACGGTAAACGAGGTGCTGAAAGGGCACTTTGACGAATACAAAACCTTGATAAGCGACCGAATATACCACCCCTTGAAGACTCTAGACTCCATCCCTCGCTACAAGACCCCAATACTTCGGTTCCTTCAGCGTTGGCTGACAGACAGCTCGCTGCGCCAGCGTACGGTGGAGCAAGCCATGATGCGCGGTCGATACAAAACCCTTGAAGAAGGGCATGAAGACATCATCAATAAAATCGGGTATATCATGGACACCTACGAGCGCCTGGACCACATACTTGAAGAGATTGACCGCAAGAACACGGCCTATACCCGGGCATCCGTCGAGAAGATGCGCTATCTTTTAAACACCGACCGCAGCATCAAGGGAAAGATTGTGGAGATCTTAAAGAGGGTTGCCGACAGCTCACAAGAAAAGCAAGAAGCCCTGGTCGCCAAACTGCAGGGAGCTGTGGAATTGTTCCACCAGGGATACATCGACGAGAATTCACTGTATGTAAGGGCTGCACGGCACAAGAAGCTCGAAAGCCTACCCTTGCAGCTGCCGCCATCCCATGAGGACCATGAAGAGGATATAGTGAAGGAGTTCCTGGACAAAGCCAAAAAAAGCTACAATCACACCAGAATAATGGCTTTTATGAGAAATATAATGAAGGACTTCGATGTGGTATACAGCCATGAAGTTCCGCTCACCGATGATGAATCCTTCATCCTTCTCATGCTGGCCACCTTAAAGGGCTACGACCGTAAGGCGTTCTACAGGGTGGAATTTATGGATGGATACGTATATAATAATGGTTACAGAATCCCCAAAATGAGGTTTATAAGAAAGGACAAGGCCAATGTGGGTTGAAGAATACGAGAAGCTCAGCAATTCAGAAAAAGAAGAGTTCAGAAGGCTTTTGAACCTTATTCTGTCCCGCACCTTCATCATACGGGATGTTTACGATCCCAAAGAAGGGATGATGCGCGTAAACCCCGAATATCGCTTCGTAGAGCGCAACTTTGCGCTGTTCAACGAATACCTGTGGTTCTCCGGCTGGGCGCTTTACAAGGACAGCCAGTACGGAGTAATTGCCCTTGTGAACACTTACGAGTACAACCGAGTCAGGCTTGACCGAAACACCACCCTCATACTATTCATACTGCGCCTTATATTCGAAGAAGAGCGGGAAAAGGTGACCCTTCGCAAGGAGGTTTTGACTAGCACGGGCCAAATCGTCCATAAAATGCTGACGCTGGGGCTTATAAAGAAGAAGCCCTCTGACCGTGACCTTGCCGAGGCCTTACGTCAGCTGGCCTATTACAACATCATACAAAAGCTGGAAGGACGGTGGGAAGATCCTGATAACAAGCTGCTCATCCTGCCTTCGATACTGTTTGTGGTCACCAATGAAAAGATCAGCCGAATATACGAAACCCTCGGCGATGAAGAGGATTCCGATCAAGAAAGCGAGGAAACCGAGGACCAAGACATAATAAGAGGCGAGGTGGAAGAATGAAAAAGCTCACCAGGCTCCTTCTCATCAACTGGCACTACTTTTGGAAGGAGCTCATCGAATTTGATACCATAAATTTTTTAACAGGTGCCAACGCCGCCGGAAAGTCCACCATAATTGACGCCATACAGCTTCTGCTGCTTGGGGACACCAGCGGCCATTTCTTTAACAAGGCCGCCAACGACAAGTCTGCCAGGACGCTCAAAGGCTACCTCTGGGGCGAGATCGGCGACGACGGCGATGCCGGATTTAGATACTTAAGAAGCGGCAGGTTCACCAGCTATATAGCCTGTGAGTTTTACGATGACTTCAAAGACAACTGGTTTACCCTTGGAGTGGTGTTTGACTGCTACGACGATGGCACATTTGAACACCGGTTCTTTATACTGGATGACTCCTTGCCCGAGAACCACTTTATTCAAAACAATACCCCTATGTCTTTTAAAGAGCTGCGCAGCTACTTTATGAAGAACTACAAAAGAGGGAAGTTCCAGTTTCCAGAGACAAATCGTGGATACCAGGACATACTCAGGGGCAAGCTGGGTGGCCTTAAATTAAAGTATTTCAGCCTGTTCAAAAAGGCCGTACCCTTCTCCCCCATCGCCGACATCGAGTCCTTCATCACCAATGACGTGTGCGACATAAAAGGCCCTGTCGACATAAGCCTTATGCAGGACAACATCCGCTATTACAAGAGGCTGGAACAGGACGCAGAAATGATGATGAAGCGCATAGCCGCACTGGAGGATATCCAGCAAAAATACAACGCGTATATGGAAGAAAAGCAGAGGTTTGCAATACACAGCTACATCATAGAGCGGGCCCAGCTTCAGATGGCGCTTGATGAGGTGGCACGGCTCGAAAAAGCCTATAGCGACAACCAGCAGAAAATAAACGAAATGGAGGCCAAAATAAACAGCATCAGAGAAAACATAAAAGCGCTGGAAAAGGAACACGAACAGCTGATAGCCGATAAAATCTCGTCAGATATATACAGAAAAATGGATGCGCTGCAGAGCCAGAAAGCCCGGCTGGAAGAGCAGCTCCAGCAGCTCAAAGGCGACCTGACACGCACCATAAAACGAATGCGGCATTACGGCAGGGTATGGCGCGAGTGCATACATGCCCTGCAGAGCAGCCAGACACCGCAATGCCGTGACGCAACCCGGACGGCGCAGCTCTCCAAAGCAGAGCCTACCGCCGTGCGGCAAGGTACGCCATGGGACGAACCTCGCGTTTTGAACTGGCAGGATATAGAGGCCGACTGGAACAAGCTGATGGAATTCTCTGAGCAAGCTTTAACTTATGCCGAGCAGCTGCTCAAAGCCGATAGCGAAATCCTTGATGCCATGGCCGTTCAGGGGTTTGACGATATAATAACCTTAATAAACAACCTCAAACAGACAGCAGCCAGAATAGGAAATCTTATCGATAGCGCAATAATCAAGGCCAAAAGGCTACTGAGTGAACTTGCAGATGAGGTAGAGAATCTAAAACGCGGGATAAAACCCTATGCCCGAAACCTGTTGGAACTTAAAAATGAAATCTCCTCTGCTCTCTCGGCTAAATACGGCCGTGAAGTGCAGGTACACATTCTGGCCGACCTGCTAGAAATACGAGACATGCGCTGGAGGAACGCCATAGAAGCCTACCTTCACACCCAAAAGTTTTATCTCATAGTGGAGCCGGAGTACTTCGTGGATGCCTTGAAAGTATATGACAAATTGAAATTTGAAAGAGGCTTCTATGACCTAGGATTGGTGGATACCGGCAGGCTCGCCGAGCTTAAGCCCGCTGCCATGGAAAACAGCCTGGCACAAGAGGTGGAGACCTCCAACCCCTACGCCCGGATGTTCGTCGATTTTGTAATGGGCAACGTCATAAAGTGCGATAAAGTGGAGGACCTGCGGAATTACCCGCGGGCCATAACCGATTCGTGCATGCTGTATCAAAATTTCGTGGCACGCCAGCTCCACCCCGACCGCTGGAGAAATCCATATATCGGCCGAAGGGCCATTGAGGAGCAGATTGAAAGCAAAACGGCACAGATAGCCCAGATTGAAAAAGAAGTAACCAGCCTTGAAAGCATGTCTCAAGGTCTGCGCAGCATATACTCCATGGAGTCCATGAACCTCAATGAGGCCGAAAACATCTTGGAGGTGCTGGAAAAGAGCAAAGTCATACCCTCCCTGGAAGCAAAGCTTAAGGACATAGTTGATGAACTTGGGAAACTGGACTTAAGCTGGCTGGCGCAGCTGGACAAAAAGATAAAGGCGATGGAAAAAGAGATTGAAAACCTGAAAAATGAGGAACAAGCCTGCCTGACCGAGCTCATTGGGCTTAAGACCAAAAACAACGAAATAGCAGAAAATAAGTTGCCTGCAGAAAAGCAGAAAGTCGAATTCTATCGAAACAAAATAAACAGCGAGTTCCCCGGCAATTGGATTCAGGAGAAGGGCGAACCACGCTTTGAAAAGGAACTGTCCAGCAGGGCTTCGGCTGTCGAAATTTACAATAACTTCTACAGCCAACTGGCCCGGACACAAAGCCAGATGACGAAGAAGAAAGAGGAGCTGGTGGCCGCTCGTTCGGAATACAACCGGGAATACCGCATGTCATACGATATTAACCTCCCCGACAACGGGCCCTACGAGAAGGAGCTCAACGAGCTTAAGGCCATCAAGCTGCCCGAATACATGGAGAAGATCAAGGATGCCAAGGAAAAGGCCTACCAGCAGTTCCGCGACGACTTTTTGGCCAAGCTCAAAGCCAACATAGACATGGTCAAGGAGCAGATTGAAGAGCTCAACACCGCCTTGAAGGAGAGCAGCTTTGGGAATGACAGGTACAGGTTTGTAGTAAGCCCCAGGCCGGAGTACCGGCGGTTTTACGACATGATAACTGACGAACTGCTGATGGACGGCTACAACCTGGCGTCACAGGTCTTTCTCGAAAAGCATCGAGACGCCATCGAAGAGCTGTTTAAGCAGATCACCAACGTCGACTCGCAACTGGATGCCGATGCCCGGGCTGAGCTGGAAAAGAACATCAAGCGGTTTACCGACTACAAGACTTATCTTACCTTTGACCTCATAGTCACCGACAGCCAGGACAGGCAACAGCGGCTCTCAAAAACCCTGCACAAAAAGTCGGGCGGCGAAACCCAAACCCCCTTCTATATAGCCATGCTGGCCTCGTTTGCCCAGCTGTATCGAACGCGATACAATAACGAGTCGGGCAATACCATTCGGCTTATAATGTTTGACGAGGCTTTCAGCAAGATGGACAGCGACAGAATACAGGAAAGCATCAAACTTCTGCGCAAGTTCGGGCTTCAGGCCATACTGTCGGCTCCATCCGAGAAAATAGGCGATATAGCCCCCCTTGTGGACAGAACCCTGTGCGTGATAAGAAGCGGGAACAGGTCGTTCGTCAAAGCCTTTGATGCCAAACGGATAAGGGAGGAGATGTATGAACTACAGGAAGCTGATACTCAACCGGCTGCTGGACAAGTATGAAAGAAGCAGTGCCTATAAAGGCACTGCTTCGACAAACCGGAGGATTCTCATAAACTTATGCTCTGATGAATTCCCTGAATACGACATAGAGCACACACCCACCAAAGAACTCATCAATTCGGTGGTGATGGACCTTGAAAAAGAAGGATTAATCGGATTTGAATGGATGCGCTTTGAGAAAGGCAACATCATCAGCCGCATATGGCTAAAGCTGGACGCGCTGCAGGAAGCGTACAGGCAGGCCGAAAGAGTGCCCAAACGGGAACAGGTGGAAAATGCTCTTGCCAAGGTGTGCGAGCTCAAAAGCCGCGTCACCTCCCCCTGGATCCGCAACTTTTTAGAGGATGCTCAAGCATGGATGGAACAAAAGCTGTCTATCCCCCCTTTTCTCCCCGAGAACAGCGACCTTATGCAAAATCTTTTGAAGGCGCTGCTCTTTATCGATACCAAAGGAGAAGATGAACTGCTCGAGCGGGTGTTCAGCTTAAGGTGCTTCGGCGACTCCAAATACTTCGAAAAAAATCTGCGCCGAAGGCTGCTGGGAATTCTCAAAAAATACTGGCAGGAAGAAGACCTGCAGGCTGGAGAATGGACCGATGATGAGATTTTGGCCCTCATCGGCATTGTCAAGGCTCCCGAACAGGTAGAGTTTTGCGGTAACATGCTAGCCTCCATCCATGGCCAGGCCGTGGATTTCTCCCCTCTGGTACACGGGGTGGCCATCAACGCCCCAACCATACGCGACCTCGTGATCTCCGATTTGCCGGAAGTAAAGCGCATCCTTTTTATAGAAAACAAGGCCAACTACGTAGATTATGTATTTAAAAGGAGGACACCTGAGGAGCTGGTGATATACCACGGCGGCTTTTACAGCCCGGTAAAAGGGCTGTTCTTCAAAAAAATATATGATGCCGCTTACAGGCGCGGCATCACATTTTACCACTGGGGCGACATGGACCTGGGAGGGTTTCAAATATTCAAACGCCTCAAAACGCAAATCATACCCACCCTTCAGCCCTATCTTATGGACGTGGATGCGTTTATGTCCATGAAGCGATTTTGGCAGGCCTTTGACAGCAAATACGCCCAAGCCTTGGAAAAGCTACTTGATGACGAGGATTGCAGGGAGTTTCACCAGCTCATACAGGTCATGCTTAAGGAAAAGGCCAGAGTGGAACAGGAGGCTTTTTTAAGCTGTGAGTGACGGCAGCCCAGTAAATAAAATCCTCACTGCACAACCTTATTCACAACAATCTACTCACGACAAAACTTTCTTTAATACTGAAACATAAAAAGCTATTTTATTGCACCCTTTATGGATTGTATATATTTCGCATAATCCTTATCAGCCTTACTAATATGGTTCACAAACCAATCTACGATTTTTTTGTTAAACTGAACAATGAAAGGAAGAGTCGCCCCCTCCTGATCAAACTTCCTTTTCATCCCCTCAACTTCCTGCAAAAAGAACTGGTGCAATTTCAGATGTTCTTCATATTTGGGGTAATTGTGCTTTTTCTGATATTCCTGCTCATAGTTAAAATGCGTTATAACGTAATCTGAAAGAAAGTCAAGGGTGTTGCCGATTTCCTGTTTAGCCCTACCGGCAGCGCTGGCCTCCAGCAACTTATTCATGGCCTCCACCAGGGACTTGTGTTGATTGTCAATTTCATCAATTCCGATCTCCAGATCCTTCCTCCACTTTATGGCCATCTTTTAAAGCCCCTTTCTGCATAAAATTGTTTTTTATATAGTTTTATATATTTTTTAAACACCTTTCGTCAATATAAAACGGACATAAAGCTAAAAATTCTCCGTTATTTCCCATATTCAATGACGGCCTCTCTTCAATAAATTTAGGGCCCTCCCTAAGCAGATGCACACAGGAGTTTATCCCTGCGTTTAGGTTCACTAAACAGCCATCAATTCCTCACTTGTGCTCTGCGCCTTACACAGCTGGCTGTACAGGCCCCCTTTCTTGAGAAGCTCATTGTGCCTACCAGCTTCCACTATTTCACCATCCTTGAGCACGATGATTTGGTCAGCATCGCGAATGGTCGACAGACGGTGAGCAATCACTATGGTGGTCCTGTTCTTCATAAGATTCTCCAGAGCCTCCTGGATCAACTTTTCAGTCTGGGTATCGACCGATGAAGTGGCCTCATCCAGAATTAATATTGGTGCATCCTTAAGAAGCGCACGGGCTATGGAAATCCTCTGTTTCTGCCCTCCCGACAGCTTCACGCCCCTTTCGCCTACCCTCGTGTTGTATCCTTCGGGCAGCTCCATTATAAAATCGTGGGCATTGGCAGCCTTTGCGGCTGCAATGACCTCTTCATCGGTGGCATCAGGCCGACCATATAGAATGTTTTCCTTCACGGTACCATTGAACAAGAATACGTCCTGCGACACCATGCTTATCTGTTTTCTCAGGCTGCTCAGCTTAATCTTTCTTATGTCTATGTCGTCTATTAGGATCTGGCCGGAATCAGGGTCATAAAACCTGGGTATCAGGTTGGCAATGGTGGTCTTACCCACCCCCGTGGGGCCTACCAGCGCTATCATCTCGCCAGGATTCACCTTAAAGGACACGTTTTTCAATACCGGCACGTCATCGACATAGCGGAAACTTACATTTCTGAACTCTATCTTGCCCTTGACCCTGTCCACCTTTATTGCATCGGGGTCATCCTTTATCTCAGGCTCCTCATTCAATATCTCAAACACCCGTTCAGCACTGGCCAGCGCGTGCTGTATACCTTCATTGATCATCCCAAATGAGGTTATGGGCTGGTAAAAGGTATTAAGGTATAGCAGAAAAGCCACCAAATCCTCCAGCGCCAGCTGATTGGCCAGGGCCAGCCTGCCACCGAAGAATATGACTATAACCGTCCCCAGTCCGGATACAAACTCTATACTGGGATGAAAAGCATTGCTCAGCTTAAGCGCGCGCAATATGGCCCTGGTGTAAGCGGCTATCCGGCTCAAAGTGCGTTTGCTTTCGTATTCCTCCTGAGTGAAAGCCTTGATCTCCTTGATCCCGGAAAAATTATCCTGAAGGATTGCGCTAACCTCTGCAATTTCTTTCTGCGCTTCCTTAAACATTGGACGGGATATCTTGCTGAACTTCACAACCATCCAGAAAAGCAAGGGAATAGGTATAAGTGTGTAAAGCGCCAGCTTCAAATTCATGGAAAACAGGATGACAGACACCCCGATCAGCATCAAGCCGTTGACCACCAGAGTTGGGATGGCATGAGCCAGCAGCTGTTCAAAGTTTCGAGTGTCATCGAGAACCCTGGACATGAGCTCTCCCGTTTGCTTGTCATGGAAAAACCTCAGCGACAGCTTCTGCAGATGGTCATACAGATGGCTCCTTATGTTCTCCAGTATCTTCCACGCGGCATAGTGAGATATGTAGTTGGTACCAAACTGCGACACCGCTCTCAACAAGTATATAGCAATTACGGCCAGCGCAAGGAAATTGACCTGAGCTATGCTTGCCTTCCCCTCTATGCTTTGGGTCACCGTGCTTATCAGGTTGCGAATCATCCACGGACCTGCCATATTCATCGCCGTAACCATTATCATGCAAACTGTAGCAACAAATATATGAAGCCTATAGGGCTTCATATATCGCATAAGCGCTTTCAGTTCCTTCATAAGAATCCCCCTTAATTCCCTTTTAATGATTACCCTTTATAAGCTTATCCAGCAAACTTTTAAGAGTTTTCAGCTCTTCCTGGCTTAACACCCCCATCCTCTCTTCTATATTCTTTTGATGCCTAGGAATCAGCTCTTCCTTCAGCCTCTTGCCCTCTTCGGTCAGCTTAATCAACCACACGCGCCTGTCGTCCTTGCAGTGTACGCGGTAAACCCAGTTGTTCTGCTCCATGCGGTCAATTAGCCCTGTCATGTTGCTGGCATTGCAGTTGAGCTCCTTTGCCAGCTCGTGGCTGGGAATGCCTTCATCGCCGATATGATACAGCGCGTGAAACTGGGGCCAAGTGATGCCGTTCTGTGCCAGCTTATTGTGCAATTCCCTCTTGATGCCGTTGTACGCATCCCTCAAAGCCTTGTAAACCTCCAGCTCCAAAGAACCATTCACCTGGATCACCTCCGTTAGATTTGCTTATCGCCTGCCTACCTTAATGCTGGAATGAATCCTGCAATGGACATCATGACTATCTTTTCGTGAGCACGACAAGACTGCAAAGAATATAAAAAATTGCCTATAGCAAATTTATCAAATATTTCACACCTGAATTATATAGCATTTAAATAATTGGTGTCAACAAAATTAATTCTCCAAAAAATAAAAGAGGAGGGCATAAGCTCATAAGCTCACCCCTTCCCTCATTTTTGAACCTTCAGTTATGACTATAACTTTATAAATCAAGCTTTAAGGCCTGTGGTTGCGATGCCTTCAATCAAATACCGCTGGAAAGCAAAGAAAATTATGAGTACAGGTACCAGCGAAAGAGTTGACATGGCCAGCAATCCACCCCAGTTGGTTTTGGTGGTAGCATCGTTAAATGCTCTCAAAGCCAGCCAATCTGATAAAATCACTCCACCAGCCACTGCAACGCCTTCTCTATGTATTTATCCCAAAATTTCCAGTCGTGGAATCCTCTATCCTCTACATAGGTGTGTTCAACGCCTTCTGCTGCCAAAAAATCCCTAAATTTGCGGTTGTTCTCTACCAAAAAGTCTTCCGTCCCGCAGGCAATATAAATCCTGGGGATGACGCCCTTCTCCTCTTTTATCTTCTTTACAAGGAATTCGGGATCCTTATCGCTGCCCTTCAATTTTGACAGATCACCGAAGACGTACTCATAATAGCTTCTCCGTGCAAATATCCACTCGGCCTCTTCGCTGGAAGCCACAGCCTGATCGATTATCAATGCTGCCGAAAGGGCTACTATAGCGCCAAAGGTGTTATAATACTTAAGCCCGTTTCTGAGAGCCCCGTAACCGCCCATGGAAAGCCCACCTATGAAGGTATCCTCCCGTTTAAAAGACAATGGGAACAATTTTCTCGTTTCTTCCACCAGTTCACGCCCAATAAACTCGCCATAATAGTTATGCCCCGCCTGCTGGTCAACGTAGAAGCTGTTATCTCCCGACGGCATAATCACTGCCACGTTGTACTTTTGAGCCAGCTTGGCTATGCGGGTATTCACCAGCCAATCGTTGTGCCCACCCATGATTCCGTGCAGCAAGTAAAGCGTCTTGAAAGGCTTCACCTCATGTGGAGCAATATTTTTCATGGCAGGTGAATCTGTGGGGATAACTGCTTTGTACACAACGTTTCTCATAAGAGCATTTGAAAAATAGCTGACATCAATTATAGCCATAGTTCTCCCTCCCCTTACAGCTTAACACAGAACCTAGACATCTGCAATACGCAATCCTGTCGGCTGCAACACGACACAAAAAAATAAAAAAACCACCTGACTCACCCAGGTGGTTTTATCTATGGTGGAGCTGAAGGGATTTGAACCCTCGACCCCCACAATGCGAGTGTGGTGCTCTCCCGCTGAGCTACAGCCCCTTATCATATTATAATTATATTCATTTTCTATCAAAAATTCAAGCCAAAAAGCCAAAAAATGTTGTTATTCTGTGATAATGTCATATTGAAATTATTCTGATATAATGTCATACATGAGAGAGGAGATATTCAACATGACACAAAAAGAAATGAC